>CAZZLE010000180.1:0-3388 GCA_964654595.1 uncultured archaeon
AGGTCATTTATAAAGATGTGCGACTTTTATTCTGGAATCCTTTTTCAGATTGAACCGGTTAAATTACCTTTCACGAAAATTAAACAAAATTCTTTGAGGATAGATTTAAATATAAAAATCTGATCGCCCCAATCTCGAAACGGAGGAAATAAAGACCAAAAATATATACAATAAAACTCGAAAATAAAAAGATTCGCGACAGCATGAGAGAGCCGTTTTCCAGCTAAAAATTTTTGAGTGCCATCCTTTTAAAAATCCAAATTTCTTGAGTAAGCTATTTATTGTATAGCAGCAATTTATTATGATGATTGAGGAGATGTATATCAGGGGTGTGGAGGTGAACTACTACTTCGTGTGCAAGACAAAACTCTGGTTATTCAGTCATAACGTGAATTTTGAAAGGGAAAGCGACCTTGTAAAGCTTGGAAAGCTTGTTCACAGAGAATTCTACCAGAGGGATAAAAAAGATGTCCAGATCGGGCCAATTGCAATAGACGTCATCAGGAAGGGAGACAAGCTGGAGATTCAGGAGGTGAAGAAGGCAAAGTCGATTGAAAAAGCCGACATTTTCCAGATGCTCTACTATCTCTTCTACCTCTCAAACCTTGGAATACCAGCCAAGGGCAGAATTACGTATCCGAAAAGCAGGGAAGTTGTGAATGTTGAGCTAAATGAGGAGATTTCAAGAGATCTGGAAAAAATTCTGAAAGAAATCGATTTGTTGAAGAAAGAAAAGGAGATGCCAAAGCCAGTAAAGAAAAAGCACTGCAGAAAATGTGCCTATTTCGAATTCTGTTTTGCCGGGTGAGAAAATGAGGAAAGCGAACTATTACATAGTTTCTGATGGAACGCTTAAAAGGAAGGAAAACACAATATACTTCGAGAATGCCGAAGGAAGGAGGCCAATTCCGATTAATTCAATATACGCCATATACGCTCTCGGTTCGCTGAGCATAACCTCACAGGCTCTCAACTATCTTGCAAAGGAAGGTGTCTGTGTGCACTTCTTCAACAGATATGGCTACTACACCGGATCATTCTATCCCAGAGAAAGCCTGATTTCAGGAGAGGTGATCGTAAGACAGGCAGAGCATTACCTTGACAGGGAGAAAAGGCTGTACCTTGCAAAGGCTTTTGTTGAGGGCAGCATCATGAACATGTCGCAGGTGCTGAGGAGAAGTGGAGAAGACGATTCAGGAGTGATTTCAGCACTTCAGGGTCTTGAAGATGCAACAAGCGTGGAGGAGGTCATGGGTGCCGAAGCGTCGGCAAGAACGGAGTATTATTCAAAATTCGACAGTATCCTGACCGGAATGAAGTTTGAAAGGAGAAGCAGACAGCCACCTGAGAATGAGGTTAATGCCATGATCAGCTTTGGAAACTCTCTTCTTTATTCTGCAATACTTACAGAAATCTACCACACCCAGCTCCATCCGGCAATCAGCTATCTTCACGAGCCATCTGAGAGAAGATTCAGCCTTTCTCTTGACCTTGCAGAGATTTTCAAGCCCCTTTTAGTGGACAGACTCGTTATCTCACTCGTAAACAAAAAGATGGTTGGCGATGAAGACTTTGATGAAGGCTTTAACGGTATTCTTCTGAGCGAGAATGGCAAAAAGAAATTTATCAACGCCTTCAACGAAAGGCTTGAAAGTACCGTAAAGCACAGAACGCTTGGCAGAAAGGTCTCATATCAGCGGCTGATAAGGCTTGAATGCTACAAGCTCGTTAAACACATACTGAATGCTGAGAGATACAGACCTTTTGTGATGTGGTGGTAGCTGTGGTGATAGCATGTACGTGATAATTGCCTATGACGTAAATGTGGAGAGGGTGAATAAAGTTAAACAGTTTCTCAGGAAACACCTTAACTGGATTCAGAACTCGCTTTTTGAGGGTGAATTAACACATGCTGAGCTTGAAGAGGTCAAAATGGGGCTCAGAGAGATCATAAATGAGGATGAGGACATGATTGTCATTTACAAGCTCAGAAGCATGGATTTGATGAAGAGAGAGGTTATTGGACTGGAGAAGAGCAGCATGGATAAAGTGATTTGATTCTTCAGATAGATAAGACTATAAAAACCTGACCGCAACTATCAAGCAATGAAAGTCGTGCTCTCACTTGGCGGTTCGGTTTTCTCGGACATGGAAAAAATAAGGGAGTTTGCGGAAGCGATAGAAACAATTGCCCGGGAAAATCAGATTTTTGTGGTGGTTGGAGGAGGAAAGCTGGCGAGGGAGTACATAAGAAGAGCAAGAGAGCTTGGAGCAACGGAAACTTTCTGCGACTACATCGGGATAGCGGCAACGAGAATTAACGCAATGCTTCTGATCTCCTCCCTGCCTTCAGCAGCTAAGAAAGTTCCTGAGGATTTCATTGAGGCCGAGAATCTTTCAAAGCTCTACAAAGTGGTTGTAATGGGCGGAACATTTCCGGGTCATACCACAGATGCAACAGCTGCTCTGCTTGCAGAATTCGTGAATGCGGATGTGTTCATAAACGCAACAAACGTGGACGGGGTTTATTCTGCAGACCCCAAATTAGACCCGGAAGCTGTAAAATACGACAGACTCTCTCCCCATCAGCTCGTTGAAATCGTGAGTAAAAATTCCGCCAGAGCTGGAACAAATATCGTTATAGACCTGCTTGCGGCAAAAATTATCGAGAGGAGCAGAATAAAGACCTACGTCATCCTCGGCACACCTGAAAACATACTGAAGGCTGTAAGAGGAGAGGCAGTGGGGACGATTATAGCTTAGCATCTATCGCTCAAGCCTCATGAGCGGATACTGCAGCTCCTCATTCCACTCCAGAACAGCCACAACTTCTGCATCGCCAACCCTAACTTTTACTCTCGCAAAAAGCATGTCGGGCATCAGAGAGGTGTAGCCAAAAGCAGATACCTTTTTCAGCTTTTCCCGGTCTATTCTAACCTCAGCATCAACAACATAGGGCTGGAGAAGAACACAGCTCTGGATTGCCTTCTCAAGTATATCTGCATTCCTCTCCGCAACCGGAGCACCTATGAACTGGTGAAAGAGTGCTCCCAGCTTTATTCCTGCTTCGAAAGCAGCTTTTTCAGTCTCCTTTCCCTCCAGAATCTCACCCCCTCATTTAACAGCGGAAGTGTTATGTAAGTGGCTGTTAAAAGTAGAATGGCATAGCACATCTCCACGATGAAGATTGCTGAAATTATCACCACGCCCACAACAGCCAGAGATACAGCATCTTTCACCCTCGGATATCTGACATCACTTATCATCAGAACGGACAGAAGAATGGTAATTGGAACTATTAAGGTTACATCCGCATTAACTCTCACGAGAGACGTCACCACCAGAGCACTTACCACTGTTGGAACACCAAGAAAATCGCCAAGGTTCA
>CAZZLE010000181.1:0-4527 GCA_964654595.1 uncultured archaeon
TTTGTTTTTTGGAGAGGAAGCTGTAACTTCATCTGCGATCAATTATTCTGCGAAAAGTTAGGATCGGGAAGAGAAATTTGCCAAACCATGTTTGCCCACAAGCCTGTTCAGTAGCATGTGCGCAAATTTGAGCTGAGTTAATTTTATGAGCATGTGAAGGGCAAAGTTCTCAATCAATAAAGAAAAGAGACATCGTAATTATAGCCATAATTTTGACATTCTCCCTTTATTTCGTTGTAACGGAGTTATTGAGGGAAATCTCAGTCCACAGTGTTGAGTTTTGATCTTGAGCTGATAGCTCTGTGAGTAGTTCTGATGAGCCTTTTTACATTTATATGGCTTTTTGTGGCTTTTCATTAGAAACAAAGGCAAATTTAGAGGGATTAGACAGGTTCTCAGCGAGTGCCTCAAAATTCCAAATGATCCATGCTGGAAACCGAAGAAGAGAGAAAGCTTTACAACCTATCCTTAAACATAATACACAGCCTCCTTTTGTTCTTTGGACTCACGGTAGGATTTTTTCATACGCCATCATTCAAGAATCTGCTGATTTCGTTTATCTCCTTGCCGAAATTGTCTTCGATTTATTTAGGGTAACCTTCTTCTTATTCCTCACGGCATTCTATGTGGTATCCAAACTCAAAAAAAAAGGAATTGCCTCGAGAATCTCAATCATCTTTCAGGGCATTTTTTTTCATTTTCTTCTAAAATTTCTTCCTGCTTTCAGTGATGGAAACCTCTGGAGAGGTCATCATGCTGTGGGCTGTGTTAAGCGGCTTTTTTTAATTTCAAAGCCAGAGATTACATCACTCCAGATTGAAAAAGTCTTAAGTTAAAGGTATACAGTATGGAGATCATGAACGCCTCTACTTTACGCAAGTCTTACAGGCAACAAAGTTAAAGTGGAATTGCATCTTTGTTTTAAGATTGCAGCATTATTGATAACTTGCAAGACAGCTGTAGCAATAGCAAAGGCATCTTATTTCTGTAGACCTTAACAGGACGATAAAAATTAAACGATACGAAACTAAGAAACTAAGGCCTGAATTATTTTCTCGTATAGCTCCGGATTCTTTGCATCCTCATCGCCGTGCATAATCGTTGGATTATCGTTCACTTCAATAACATAGTAATTTCCATTGATCTCTTTTATATCAACTCCATAAAGTCCATTTCCAACGCTTTTTGCAGCCATTACAGCTATTTTTCTTAGTCTTGAAGGCAAGTTTTCAACTTTAACAGCTTTAACTTTTCCCCACACTTTTTTTCCCTCCACACTATCGTTTATTTTCCATCCTCCTTTGGACATGAAGTACTTACATGCATAAATAACCTCTCCACCAAGCACACCAATACGCCAGTCAAATGCTGATGGCATGTATTCCTGTAAAATCAAAGCTTTGCTCTTCCTCATATATCTCCTCACAATTTTAATAAGTTCACCATAATTATTTGCTTTTTCAACATAAAGTGAGAATCTTGAGTTCGGACTCTTCACAACCAGAGGATAGCCAAGTTCATTTGCGTAGCTTTCAAGATTTTCGAAATCTCCGTGAAAAGGGATTGTTTTTGGAGTTGGAACAAAATTTCTTTTCAATCTGTAGTAGAGAGCAACTTTGTTTGAACATATTCGGATACTTTCCGAGTCGTCTATTACTTTCTTCCCCATCTCCTCAGCAAGTCTTGAGACCACGTAAGATGTGAAGAGAGGATCTGTTGTTGCTCTAATAAACACAGAATCGAATTCTTCGATGCGTCGCAGAATTTCATCTCCCAAAATTGTGAAGCTATGTCCAAGCTTTTCAGCAGTCATTTTAAAAATTTCAAGAGCTTGTCTTTCTTCTTTAAACTTGAAATTGTAACTTTCAGCAAAACAGGCAATTTTCATGGTTCAGCACCTCGAATATTAGATCAAAGTTTATCTCACTCCTTTCAAGCGGTGTGAAGTAGAAGGGAGCTATTTTCTCTCCATTTACCAGCATAAAAACCTTGCCAAGTGGAATTTTCAAATTTCTGAATATTTTTTCAGCTATAAAGCTATATTCGTCCTTATCAGCCTTTGTTAGATGTATGGTTACTTCCTGAATTTTCTCAGCTCTTACCTGCACAACCGGGTAACGATTCATACTCAAACTCCTGAATGCTTTGAGATACTGGTAACTGTTCTTCACAAGCTTAATCGAATTTTTGCAGAATGGATTTAGCGGAAGCAAAACGCAAGCTTCTGGTTTTGGTTCGCATATTATCTCAAATTCTGGGGTTTCAAATCCGAGTTTTCGAACCATCTTAATAAACAAAGGAGCTCTGTAGACGTCCAGAGCATTCTTAACAGGAGGATAAACCTCACAACCGTTTTCTTCGGCATGAAGGGAGACGTAATAGCCCTTTGTTAGATAACGGTAATCTCCAAGAAGATTTAAGACCCTACCAGAAAATTTACGCTTAATAAAAGAATCCGGAGGCTCTAAATCTTCTCCTTCACCAACAATAATCATGTTCAGCAGATTTAATTTTGTGAATAAAAGCTTTTCCAATTTGGATGCTCTTCTAATTTTTATCAGATGTGTCGATAATAAATTTCTGAATTTCAATTTTATTAATATCTTTTAACTAAAATTTTTATTACGGATTTTAATTTTCCAAGTCAATACCTCGCAGATGAGCCCAAATTACGTATAATCTAATAACAGCAATTTAAATTTCTTACAGGAAGATATAACAACAGCAATGCTTAAATACCCAAATGAGAATTACTCAAAAGGTGTATGGAGATGTTAGAGGTGGTCAAGAAAGAATTAACGGAGTTTAAGCAGAGCATAGATCAAAAAAGCTGTTCCTACGCAGTTTCAGCGGTTAAGCTGTTACCCAGAAAAGTGTTTTTCACAACTGGCGTCGGGAGACACAGTGATGCGCTCGTTAGCTTTGAACTTGCTTTGAGGGATGCAGGAATAGAGAAGTTCAACCTCGTTTCTGTGAGCAGCATATTCCCGCCGGGCTGCGAAATTGTAAGCGTTGAAGAGGGGCTTAAAGAGTTATTTCCCGGACAGATAGTTTTCTGTGTTATGTCAAGGTTTACGAGCAACGAAAAAGGAAAAAGGATTTTTGCAAGTGTTGGAGCTGCAATTCCTCCAACTCCAGAATTGAACGGATATCTGACTGAATACCACGGATACAGCAATGGAAATGAAGGGAAGCATGCAGAAGAGAATGCTGCTTACATGCTTAAAACCGCATTTGGAATAGAACCGGCAAAAACCTTCAGCATTGCAGCATCAGCGGAGGTTGAAGATTACACAACAGTTGTTGCCGCAGCAGTCTTTGTGATCTAATATGGAACCAACAGAACCCATAGAAGTCTCAGAAAAGAGTATTTCAGAACTTCTTTTAGCAATGGCAAAAACGGGATTTCAGGGGAGGAAGCTTGGCGAGGCTTTTGAGATATGGCTTGAGATGCTGAATGAAGAGAGAATCACCATTCTAATGGGAGTCTCAGGAGCAATGGTTCCCGCCGGGATGCGAAAGGTGATCTCCTGGCTTATAAAGAACCGCTACATCGATGTTCTTGTTTCAACCGGTGCAAACCTGTTTCATGACATTCATGAAGCAATGGGGTTCAAGCACTACCTTGGAAGTGAGTATGCTGACGATTACCATCTTTTTAAAAAGGGGATAGACAGGATTCACAACGTTTTTGCCTATGAGGAGGAGTTTAACAGGATCGATTATATTCTTGCGGACATAATTTCTGAACTTGATGGAGTCATGTCTTCAAGACAGTTCATTGAGGAAATTGCAAAAAGAATTGAAGTGAAAGACAAAAATTCAATTGTTATCTCAGCCTACGAGTGCGGGGTCCCAGTTTTCTGCCCTGCAATAGCCGACAGCTCAATAGGAATTGCTGCTGCTCTTGCGGATAGAAGAGCTGTGATCGATACGATAAGAGATGTTGAGGAGCTCACGGATCTCGTTGCAGTTTCAGAAAAAACTGGAGTTATTTACATCGGGGGAGGAGTTCCAAAGAACTTCATTCAGCAGACGGAAGTTGTTGCAAGGCTTAAAGGCTACAAAGCTGGAGGACACGAGTACGCAATACAGATAACAACCGATATGCCTCAGTTCGGTGGGCTGAGCGGGTGCACGTTTGAGGAAGGAATAAGCTGGGGCAAAATAAGCCATAGAGGAAAGAAGGTGCAGGTTAATGTTGACGCAACCATTGGTTTGCCTTTACTGGCCCACGGACTGCAAAAAGTGAAGCGAAAAATTTGCCCGATTTTCATCTGGGATGAGGAGCTGAAGATCGAATACAAGCCTTTCAATTACGTCAGCGTTTGTCAGAGATTTTGAGATACATGAAGCTTCTTCGATTTCTGAGGGAAAAGAAGGTTTGAAAACTGCATACTACGATGCGACACCGCAATAACCTGAACCGAAAATTTCCATGAGAGCCTTGTTTATCCTCAAAAGTTATCCTACAACTTTTATCGCTGGAATTATTGCTTGCGGCATCATTGATGGCTGCAACAGTGA
>CAZZLE010000182.1:0-7630 GCA_964654595.1 uncultured archaeon
CCCCCTTCCCATCTCTCACCCCCCGTTGCTTCCCCTCTCCCTCCCCTCCCTGGTTCTGTCTTCATTGCCCTTGCTCCTGCACCTGCCTGAGCCCCTTCACTTCTCCCCCCATCTCTTGTCATCCCCCTCTCTCGGCCAGCCTCTTACCCCTGACGGCCTCCCCCCCTGCTGATGACGGAGTTACAGCTGCCGTGAACATGCTCGCCATGGTTATTTCCAGAGATTGGAAGTAAGATATACTGTAGCCGAGATATTCCGTCAGCAGCTTTAGTCTGAAGGCCCAGAGCAACCAGAAAGAAACCTGCAATAGGAAGGCCAAAAGGAGATAGATCCAGTTTGCACTCTTCAGAACGCTCCACGTAATCTCACTTTCAGTATACTTGAAGATGATTGCCGTGACCCCGATGCTGATTAAAATACCAATCACTGCTGCCCTTGCACTCGATTTTCCGCCCGACATCTTCACCCTAATTTCATTCTTTTTTTATTCTACCCCGCAAACTTGACACTTATCCTTTACGCTTCCAAATAATTTAAATTTCCCGGAACGTCTCGTGCAATTGATGAGCAAAATTGGCATCGTTGGAGCTGGGCTGTCAGGTCTTGCCATTGCGAACAGAATTAAAAATTCAGTTGTTTTTGAATCTGAAAGCAGACCGGGAGGATTGCTTAGAACAGAAACCTTAAAAGGTTACACGTTCGACACGGGAGGTTCCCATATAATATTTTCAAAGGATGATAAAATACTCCACGAAATTCTGGATGCGATTGGAGATTACGTGGAGCACAGAAGGAGGGCCTACATCTTTTACAGCAACCGGTTCATAAAATACCCTTTTGAAAACGGTATTTCAATGCTTCCAGCTGAAGAGAGATTCCATATCTTAAAGGATTTTGTGGAAAACATGATTAAGGAGAAAAAAGAACCAAAAAACCTTCTGGAATGGTTTTACTACGTTTTTGGGAGAGAGATCACCGACAGGTATCTGAAACCCTACAATGAGAAGATATGGAAACGGGATCTTGAGGATATATCTCTCGAATGGGTTGGTGGAAGGATTCCAAATCCTCCGGTTGATGATGTTCTCAGATCAGCAGTTGGAATCGAGACGGAGGGATACACCCACCAGCTGAAATTTTTTTATCCCCTCAAGGGGGGAATAGAGACTCTTGCAAGGAGTTTGGCTAAAGGAGCTGATGTCAGGGTTAGCGAGAGGGTCAGCCGGATAGAGGCGGGAGAAGGCAGGGTTTATGTTGAAACAACGGAAGGTCAGTATGAGTTTGAAAAGCTTGTTTACACAGCTCCACTAACCAATCTGCCAAAAATTATGGATTGCAATGAGATTAAGGGCGAGATACAGAAACTGGACCACAACTCTCTAACAGTTGTGGGACTTGGGGTGAAGGGAAAGGTTCCGGACTTTCACTGGCTCTATTTCCCTCAGGATGATATAATCTTTCATAGAATCGCTTTTCTAAGCAACTACAGCCCATACATGGCTCCAGAAGGTTGTTCCACAGTTATTGCGGAGATATCAAGAAGACCGGGTGAGAGGATCAGTAATGCTTGTGATAGGGTTATAGACAACTTAGCGGATGTGGGGTTCGATTTCAACGTGGAGGTTTGCGGCACCTGGGAGTGGGAGCACGCCTACATAGTTTACAACCACCACTACAGAGAAGCTGTCGAGAGGATAAGGGCTTATCTCAGGGAGAGAAATGTAATACCGTTCGGCAGATTTGGAGGGTGGGAGTATCTAAACATGGATGAGGTAATGGCTAAGGCCAAGGCTCTTGCTGCAAGTGTGATAGAATGAAGGCTCTGTTTGTTATACTCAACAAGGATAATGCGGAAGGGTTGAAAATTTGTATTGAATCTCTGCTAAACCAGACGGCAAAACTGTGTGAGGATTTTGACATCCTCGTTCTTGACGGATTCTCAGCAGATAACTCAGAAGAGGTTGTCAAAGCCTGCTCAAGTCCCTGCATAAGGTTTAAAATTCAGGATAGGCTCGGAGGAACAGGATATGCAAGAGCTGAAGCGTGCGAGTATGCGTTGAAGCAGAAATACGACGTTGTGATCTGGGGAGATTCTGAGAACGTTTACTTTCCGGACTATGTGGAAAAAATGCTGAATTGTCTGAAGTCTGCCGATGCTGCTGGAGGTCTGCCGATTGTCAGGGGAGGATTTATTGCACACGCCTTTGCCTGGTATCACGCAATTCATGCAATAGTCCCGGGGCTTGCTGAAATGCACATTCCGGGTAACAATAAAGCAGAGAGAGTTGAGATATTCAGGAAAGTTAAGTATCCCGAGAGTAAGAGGGCCGAAGATTACGGATTCTCTCTGATTCTGCGAAAGAAGGGGATAAAGTTGAGGCAGAAGTTAACCGATGCAAAGGTATTTGTGTCCCTTCCCGAGACTGTCGGTGGTTTGCACAGATGGCAGATGGCAAGGGCAAAAGGGGCTGCAGAGGCCGCTTACATGGTTGAGGCTTTTCCGGTTGATTTTCTAATCTGGCTGGTGCCTTTGATGCCAGTCGTCATGGCCTTTATCTGCCCTCTAATTTCACTATATCTCTTTCTGCTGCTTTTTATGCTTTCCACGGCAATTTTTGTCAGGTCAGTGAGATACATAGAGAAACCAAAAAAGATTTACTTCTTTGCACCCTTTTTTGGCATTCTGATTCATTCAATCTACACCCTGATATCTCTGTTCTACTACCTGAAACTAAAAATATTTTAAACTTTCCTGAGAATATTGAGAAAATGAGATTGCTGACAATAGGTTCAGGATTGCGCGGGGCAAAGATAGCTGAAATTATGCACAAAAAAGGAGTCAGGGTTAACAGAGTCCCCCTTTTCAAGTGCTTTGCAGTTTTGAACAACGAAGAACACTTAAGAGATGTTTCAATAGGAGATGACAGAAAATACTATATCCATGGCCTGAAAGGAGACGTTAGCGGGTTTATAAATCAAATCACATCCCTTTATGAAATATTTGAGGGAAGTCTTGTTCTGACCTCCTTGGAAGATGACTTTGGATACATCACTTCTCTTGAACTATGCAAAAAGCTCAGAAAGGTTACCGAAGACGTTGTAATCTCACTTGCACTGGTTCCGCAACCTGATACGTCGAGCATTGGAGAGATAAAGAAGAGAATTCGAAGTTTAAAAGAAGTTTCGGACATTCTTATCCTTTTTGAGGGTGAGATCGGGGTTGAAAGGAAGATTCTGGAAGTCATGAACCTCCTCGCTCTTGCAGGTGAGATTGATCTGAAGAAGAGAGTTGCTGGAGAGGTGGTTGTTGACACCTCGGATGTGTTCAACGCTCTGAAGCACGATGGTTTTGCAATCGCCGGTCTGGCGGAAAGAAAAATACCTTTTAACATAAAAAATGTCTTTTTCGGAAAAAAAAGTGAACTGAAGGCCATAAGGACAAAAAGAATGCTCGAGCTAACCGAGGAGGCTCTTCGGAATGTGAGTATAAATGGGGATATTGAGGATGCAAAATCGGCCTTGCTCCTCTTCGCCGGCAAACAGGATGAGCTTACGATGGAAGGTCTTTTCTCCTCCATAACCATGTTAGAAAACATAAACAGAGAAATTGTTGTAAGGTATGGGGACTATCCAATTCCCGGTTCAAGAAAGGTTTCCGCTGTCTTAATATTCTCAGGAATCAGGAGATTCCGCTTTGTCTGAAAAGTGAAAAAAGCTTGAAAATCGTTCCGTAATAGGCTATTCTGCTTTCGAGCCTTGATTGGAGTGTTTTCAGGGCGTAGTCGTCAACTTCAAACTCCACATCATCATACTTTACATCCTTCAAAATCAGTCCGTGTGGAGGAGCGGGTTCAACCCTCTCCTTGTGCTTTTCTGGATTCAGGAGATCCCTAAACCATTCTATGCTTCTGCGCTGCTTTCCGATTTCCATTATTGCCGTGACTATGCATCTGACCATGTTCCATGTGAAGGCATTCCCCTCTATCTCGAAAAATATGAATTCTCTATCAGCCCTTATGTCAGCCCTTATAATCTCCCTCACACAGCTCTCCCCTTCTCCAAACTTCTTCGTGAAATTTGAGAAGTCGTGAACCCCGATAAGCTCCTTAACAGCCTTTCTCATGGCTGAGATGTCATAGTCAGAACCGTACATAACATAGACGTAAACCCTGCTTTTAGCCTTTCTGGGGTCAAATTCCTCCGGCACCTTTGCCCACGCCCATGCAGTAATATCTTCAGGTAGTTCAGCATTCAACATTCTCGGGAAGATTTTTTCGTCGGAATAGAATGAAACAACCTGCCCGTAGGCATGAACGCCCGCATCCGTCCTTCCAGCACTCCTGACTCTTGGGTTTTCAACCCCAAGTTTTTTGAGTGCACTTATAATTTCCCCTTCTACTGTCCTCTGATCTGGCTGGAACTGACTTCCGTGGAAGTTCTCACCGAAATATGCTATCTTAAACGCAAACTTCATTACAGTTCTCTCCCGATGAGGGATGAGATAAACTCGTTAAGAACACTCATCCTTCTCATCAGGATATCTTTCACCTGTTTCTGTCCCTGATAAAGACCAACAGCCGCTCCAACGATAAAGAGAAACTCAAGCTCATCGAGCTGATACTTTTCCCTCAACTCTATCAGGTCTCTGACCTTGCTTTCCGGTAAACCGTCAACTGTAAGCTCCTCCTCATCTACCTTCTCAAGAAATCTCTCATCCACTTCCCACCTTGTTTTAAGTTCTTCAAAAGCATCCCAGAGTATGGACTTTCTGGTCTGAATATCCATGGCAAAAATGAGTTAAAAATTTTAAAAAACTTTCTGAATTCCAAGAGTCTCGTTCGTCTTTCTTATACTTTCATCTTTATCCGCAAGCTCGAACATCGCCCTTATGGCATCGATGTTCTCGGGGACAACTATTGCTTCCTGATGGATTGCCTGAGTAACAAAGAGGTCGTTTCCGTCAGCACCAATCGATTCCCTCCAGACAACATTCTCGTAAAGGTCATATCTGAGTCTCAGTTCTCTGGCAAACTCCACCACCTTTGCAGTTGAAGTGAAGCCCTCCTCTGCCGAGACAAGCATTATTCTCGGCTCCTGTTCAAGAACACTTATAACATCTTCAGGTTTAACCGCCTCTTTCATCTCCACGTTGAGTGAGTGGACGTGCATGAGTGTTGTGGGGAGCTTGAAAGCTGTTGTTACAATATCAACATCCTGCAGAACGGTTTTAACATCAGGTCCGTGATGAGATGGTATGGAAACCGGATCAGGCATGATTCCGTTGACCAGTCCCTTCTTGTCCTCTTTTGGATCAACAACCCTCCTCAGCATCGTGGCTCTCACTCTACCAATCCTGAAGTTCGTTTTAAGCATGTAAATGAGCCTTACAAGTCCTGTGGTGTTGCAGCTCACAACTCTGACGTAATTTTTCCCAATGGCATTTTCATAGTTGGCCAAGGCGTTGAATGAAACTTCAGCAACATCCTTCTTTTCTCCACCCTGAAATATCGCTTTTATACCGGATTTTTCGTAATATTTGGCCTTGTTCTCGGCTCCAACCTTGTTAGGGCTGCAGTCAACAACAATGTCTGCTCTCGAAAGCAAATCTTCGATTGTTCCCTGTATCTCGATTCCTGCCTTTTCGAACTGCTCCACATTTTCAGGTTTTGCAACGTAAAGGGGATATCTCTTAGCAGCGATTTTCGCCTCAAAATCAGGACGAGTTTTTGTGACTCCAACAACTTCCATGTCATCCTGAAGGCTTACAGCATCAGCCACTCTCTTACCGATGGTTCCGTAACCGTTTATTGCCACCTTTACTTTCATAACTCCCCCTCCAGTACTATTCTGTGTCCAACCAGATCCATCTCGACAACCTTACCTTTGATTTCCCTGAGCTCACCAAGAATGTCCCACATTTTTACTTTTTCACCTTCTACAACAATTCTAACCACATCCTCCATAAACGGTTCCTCTTTGCCTGCCAGGTAAACTTTTGATTCACACATAGCCAGATGTCAGGCCATGAGTTTATCTAATTTCTGATCCCTGTTTATGATACAAAATAGCCCAAAATAACCCTCCCCAAAGGTTAAATTTCGGCAAGCAAAAGGGAATTCTGTGCTTAAGGTAGCAAAGTTTGAGATCAGAAAGTCAGGAAAGAGATACGGAGGTGTTAGCTTACTTCTCATTGTTTTTGCTGTTGCTATTTCAGTTTCAATGAGTTACGCTTCTATTTTAACCGGAATTGACTCGGACAGAGGTATTTATTCAGCAAATATTGAAGTGAATCTGGAAACTTTCACAACCTCCAGCAATCCTGATCTTGTTGTACTCGATGGCAAAATTTTTGTAGAGCAATCTGACAAAAGCCTCGCAGCTGCGGATGAGCTTCTGAAATACCTCAAAGAAGAGCACAGAAAGAGAATAGAGAGTGAGTTCGGAGAGATGGCTCATCCGGTAAGAGTTAGCATTCTTTATCTTGAACCTTCCAAAATCACAACTGAGGAAAAAGAAAAGCCGCCGGGGACAGATGAAAAGGTTTCCGAAACAGTAAGCACAAGCGATTCTGCTTTAGAAACAACAACTGCAGCGATTACAATAACCACCGGAACCACCACAGCAGCAGCTGAAGAGAACTTAACGCAAGAACAGGAAAACACCTACATCCCTCCTGAAGACATCAAACCCCCGAGTCTCGTTGACAGAATGGTTCTGGCTTTTCTTTTCGTTATCCCATCATATTTCGCCGTTCAGGTGTTTTCATCCTCTCTCACCGAGGACAAGATCCTTAGAAGGCTTGAAGTCCTTCTCTCAGCAACAGGCAGATCAGACCTTATTTTCGGGAAGATGTTTCCATACTTCCTGCTTTCATTACTTTCAGCCTTAGCCGTATCAATTTACCTGAACAGCATTCTGGCGTTTCTGTTTGTAATTCCGGTTGTCATTCTGATGTTCTCGGCTCAAACGTTTGTTGTAATGATTTCGAGAAGTTACAGAGAAGCAACTTTTCTCCTGCTTGTTGTTTCACTTCTGATAACAATCTACGCCTTCATTCCAGCCGTTTTCTCAACCGCCATTCCTCTGTCAAAAATCTCACCCATTACACTCCTTCTCGCCTACATTCATGGGGAAGAGCTTTCTGTTGCAGATCTGGCTCTTTCATTCGTTCACTACTTCATAATGGCTTTTATGTTGCTTTACTTCAGCATGAAAGCCCTTAATCCCGATATTTCTTATGGCAGAGAAATTTTTCACAAGCTTGTGGAAATTTCAAGGTTAAGCATAAGGAGCGATTACGCGGCATTCATCTTTGCCTTTCTTTCGATATCTTTTGCTTTCATGGCAGAACTATTCGCAATACTTGCTGTTTTCATCCTTCCCCGTCAGATGATGATTCCGGCAATGCTGATCAGCATTGCCGTGGTTGAGGAATTCATCAAAGGAATTATCATATTCTCTTCTCCAACGCTAAGCAGAGCAGTTTTCACCGCATTAGGGTTCTTTCTGGGTGAGAAAATTCTCATCTTATTTAACCTCCTGCAGGAATACAGCATAGCCTTTCTCGGGCAGTTTCTTGTTCTTCCACTAATCCTCCATATTGTCACTGCACTTAGCATCGCCCTAATGG
>CAZZLE010000183.1:0-6569 GCA_964654595.1 uncultured archaeon
TGAGCTTCCTTTTTCCCGTTGCAACGTCCTCGAACTCTTCTGCCTTTCTGAGAATGTAGGATATATCCTCCCTATCCAGATCGCTGATAGAAATGAGGTGCCTCATTACATCTGATTGTCCACTTCGGTATTATATTTTTACCATCTGGAAGATTTGGCTGGAACAATTTAATTCGATTCAATCATGCATTATGCCGGGCTCCACAGGATTGAGGGAGAATGTATGGCAGACCCTTCTGCCACATACACCTTTTACTGGGGAAAAATGGGGAGATTTATGGAGGACACTTATTCAGAGCCGAGGTTTTTGCATGCGAAGTTTTCGTTCTATCACTTAAGGGATAGCAAACTGGTCTTATGATGTGGTAGTTATCTCTTGTTTCTTGGCATGCAGATTATCTCCTTTATTTCAGCATCAAAAAAGTTGTTCATGTGTGCCGGTCTGATAACGACAGCTGTATCTGCTCCTCTGCTTCTTCCTCCCACAGCAACAACTTCCTCAATTGGTATGGCTCCACTGTCTGCGGCCATTATCGTTATCTCCACACATACTTTCAGTCCGTGACCGAAAAGTGATCGCAGTGCTTCTGCAATTGCTTCAGTTCTGCTTACCCCACCAAGCTTCCTGCTGATACTCCTTTCCAGACCTGACAGTATATGAGACTGCCTTACAATTCTTGCCCCCCTTCTCCTGAGTTCCTCCTCCACCTCAGGCGGCATCGTGTTCTCTCCCTCTTTAATAAATCCTGTATGGTATGTCACAACAACAACCTGCAGGTCTTTGGCCATTTCAAGAGCTTTTAAAGCGGTATCGCCATAGGAAGATGCAACAACAAGGTATTTTATGTTCAATTCCCTTGCCCTCTCCACCGCAAGCCTTAAAGTTTCCTCGGTGTTTTCCTTCCCGGGTCTGTCGAAGTAAACTATCTTTTTCTCCATGGTGGAATTAGAGAAGTATGAAATTAAAATTTGCCTGTATTACTGTGCAGAGTTAGAATGAAATCTGCGATCCTCTCCACCTCATCCCTTTTAAACCACCTGTACCCCTCAACTTTCTCGTCACATACAACTGCCAGAATCCTTCCCTGTTTGAAGCGTTCAACCTCCTCCGGTTTTTTAACAACAACAATCCTGTCCTTCCCGGCTTTGCTGAAACCCTCGGTAATGATGAGATCGTAGTCGCTCAAATACCTTCTGCAAATCCAGTCCAGGTTGTTCCCCTCCTCATCGCTCACTCTCCTGATGAAGGCCAGCTTTACCGGGGAGGCAATAACCACATCCGCACCGCTTTTGAATATCTTCCAGGAATCTTTTCCCTCCTTATCGATTTCAAAATCACCGTGAGCGTGTCTTTTCACGACAGCAACCCTCAGTCCCTTTTCCATCAGAATTGGAATTATTCTCGTTATCAGCGTAGTCTTCCCGCTATCTGAAGTCCCAACGATGCTTATAAGCATAAATTTCCGAAATCTGCAAACTTTTTAACTTTTGTCAAAAGATTTAAAACTCTCGATCTTACCGTAGCTATGAAAGTTGTGTTATCCTACTCGGGCGGACTCGACACGACGGTCTGCATTCCTTTGCTAAAGGAAAAGTACGGATTCGATGAGGTTATTACAGTCACGGTTGACATCGGACAGCCTCCTGATGATGTGAAGCAGGCTGAGGAGAGAGGGAGGAGATATGCGGACAAACACTACACGATTGATGCCAAGAAGGAGTTTGTCGATTCCCTTTTCATGCTTATTAAAGCCAATGGAAACTACGAAGGTTACGTTCTCGGAACAGCTCTGGCAAGACCCTTAATAGCGGAAAAGGTTGTTGAGATTGCGAAAAAGGAGAATGCAGATGCAATAGCTCATGGCTGTACGGGAAAGGGAAACGACCAGCTCAGGTTCGAGAACGTATTCAGGCAGTACGGATTCAGGGTTGTGGCTCCGGTAAGGGAATTTAATCTCACAAGAGAGTGGGAGATTGAATATGCAAGGCAGCATGGTATTGATGTTCCCGCAACAAGGGAAAAACCATACAGCATCGACGAAAACCTCTGGAGCAGAAGCATTGAGGGAGGTAAACTTGAGGATCCATCCTTTATTCCTCCTGAGGATATCTACGAGTGGACTGCAAGCCCGGAAAAGGCTCCAGATAAACCGGAAATCATAAAGATTGACTTCGAGAAAGGAGTACCGGTTGCGATCAATGATGAGAGGATGGATGGTTTTGAGCTGATAAGGAAACTCAACGAAACTGGCGGGAAGCATGGAGTTGGAAGAACTGACATGGTTGAGGACAGAGTGCTCGGATTGAAGGCAAGGGAGAATTACGAGCATCCTGCAGCCACAATCCTTATAACAGCTCACAAAGACCTTGAAAACCTCGTTCTAAGCAGGAGGGAGCTCAAATTCAAGAAATTTGTAGAAGAGGAGTGGGCAGAACTCGTTTACTACGGTCTTGTCAACGACCCGCTGTTTGATGCATTGAACGCCTTCATAGACAAGACCCAGGAGAGAGTTACCGGGTGGGTTAAAGTCAGACTTTACAAGGGCTCAGCAGTCGTTGTGGCAAGAAACTCACCCTACGCACTTTACTCTGAGGAACTCGTGTCCTTCGATACGTCTTCCCTCGACCAGCGTCTTGCTGAGGGTTTTGCAGCTTTCCACGGGATGCAGGGGAGGATGTACAGAAGGCTACTTTTTTAAATTTTAAATCAAACTTATGACATGGAATTCATTATAATCTCTGTCGGAAACGAGATTTTGAGCGGGGACATAACCAACACCAATGCAGCTTACATGGCCAGAAAACTCACTCACGCAGGGCACAGGGTTAAAAAGATAGTGGCAATTCCTGATGAAGTTGATGTAATAGCTGATGAAGTTAGGAAAGCTTCGAATGAGGCTGATTTCGTTCTGGTCACTGGCGGCCTTGGAGCAACCCATGATGATGTTACTGCAGAGGGGATTGCAAAGGCGTTAAACAGAAAGCTTGTTGTAAACAGAGAAGTTTACGAATGGCTAAGCAAACTCAGCTCAAATGAGGAAGCTGTCAGAAAGATTTCATCTGTCCCTGAAGGAAGTGAAATTGTATGGAATGATGTTGGTGCCGCTCCGGCATTCATTGTTGGGAATGTTGCCGTTATGCCAGGAGTTCCGGCAGAGATGGAAAATACATTTGAAAAAATCCTGCAAAGGTTTGAGAAAGCCAGTTATCATGAGGAAATCGTGAAAGTTAGCGGTTTTGAGGTTAAAATCGTTGACAAGCTTAACAAGGTTGTGAAGGATAATCCAGAGGTTAATATTGGTTCTTATCCAAAACCGGGCTATGTTATGGTTAAGTTCTCGGGAAAGGATGAGGAAAAGGTGAAAAGAGCTGTGAGGCAGTTTGAGGAGCTTTTGAATGATAGCAGGTAAAATTTTCTATCGGGGAGAATTTATAGAGGCGGGAATAGAGATAGAGAATGGCAGGATAAAGAAAATTGGAAAGCTTGTTGAGGGTAAGAGGGTTGAAGGAATCATACTTCCTGCGGGCATAGATGTTCATGTGCATTTCAGGGACTTTGCGGAGAAGAAAAAGGAAACAATTGAAACCGGAACGCTGTCAGCTCTTCACGGTGGAATCTGCCTTGTAGTTGACCAGCCAAACACCAAACCTCCTGTTGATAATGCAAAAGTATACTTTCAAAGGATGGAAAAAGCTGAAAAATACGCCTATGTGGATTATTCACTGAACCTTGCCCTGACAAACTCCAACCACAAAAATCTTGGGGAAATTATCAGAAAAATTTCGGAAAGGTATTTCATTCCGGCTGTGGGGGAGGTGTTCATTCAGCACGATAACGAGGATCTGCAAATAAGCTATGAAACTCTTCAGAAAGTTTATGAAAGGTTCGGGAGAGTTGTTTTCACAGTTCATGCTGAAGACCCTGCATACGTGGCAAATGGATCACCCAATTTCGTTTTCAGAAGGAAAGAAGCTGAGGTCTTGGCTGTTGAAAAGCTTGTTGAGATCGGTAACTTTCACTTCTGCCATATCTCCACAAAAGATTCTGCAAGAAGAATACTGAGCAGCAATTCCACCTTTGAAGTGACACCTCACCACATGCTACTCAGCGTTGATGATTATCCAAGAATCGGAAAGCTGGTCAACGTAAACCCGCCCCTGAGGGAAAAGGAGGATGCGAACTGGCTCTTCAGGAACTTCCATCGTATTGATGTGCTGGCTTCTGATCACGCACCTCACACGCTTGAAGACAAAGAGCTCGGTGCTTCCGGATTTCCCGGAGTTGAGACCATGTATCCCATTTTGGTTAACATGGCTTCAAAGGGCTACGTATCTTTCAAATCTCTTGTCGAGAAAATTGCATCAAACCCGGCAAGAATTTTCGGATTTAAGGGATACGGGGAGATTGAAATCGGGAACTTTGCAAATTTTGCGGTATTCAACCTCAAAAATATCAGGGAGATAAGGGCTGAAGATTTGCACTCAAAATGCGGCTGGAGTCCTTTTGAGGGATTTGAGGCTATCTTTCCTGAAAGAGTCTATCTGAGAGGTGAAGAGGTGCTTGAGAGTGGTTTGAGAGCTGGAAGAGTTCTGAAATTAGTTTAGTTCCGAAAGTGAAAGGAAAAGTTTTTTAAGTTTGTAGATTACAATAGTAATGATGGTGAGGCCGATGCTTCTGATCGTTGATGATGATGACAGCATAAGAGAGATAGTGAAAATCATGCTCAAGGACTATGATGTCATTGAAGCATCCAATGGTGAAGAGGCCGTTAGAGCATACAAGATGTTCAAGCCTGATCTCGTTTTGATGGACATCTCAATGCCCGTAATGGACGGTGTAGAGGCAACCAAGAAAATATTAAGCTTCGATCCAAATGCCAAAATTGTAGCTTTAACAGCGTTTGCGAGAAGCAGGGGAAAGGAGATGCTTGAAAACGGCGCATTAGAAGTTCTGGAGAAACCTTTTACGAGAAGAACGCTAAAGGAGCTTATAGAAAAGTACGTAGCTAAGGCGGTTGTTTAAAAATTCTTGAAGCCTCAAGGTATTCTGCAACCCAAAAAATTTTAACCTCAACTTCAAGCAAAATCCAATGCCAGTTGTCACGCTGTACTGGGATGAACTTGAAAGGCTTGTTGGAGCTGACAGAGAAACCATTCTGAAGCGACTCCCAATGATTGGTTGCGATATCGAGAGAGTGGAGGAGGATCACATTGATGTCGAATTTTTCCCAAATCGACCTGATCTCTACAGTA
This sequence comes from uncultured archaeon, assembly GCA_964654595.1. GTDB lineage: Archaea > Halobacteriota > Archaeoglobi > Archaeoglobales > Archaeoglobaceae > Archaeoglobus. The sequence goes on from CAZZLE010000183.1 coordinate 5,254, forward strand.
TTGAGGGGGTTGTGAGAGCTTTAAGAGGCTTTCTGGGCATTGAGAAAGGACTCAAAAGCTACTCTGCAGTAAAGGGAGACTGGACAATTACTGTTGAGGAGAGCGTGCTTTCCGTAAGACCGAGAATTGTTGGATGTGTTGTTAGAGGCATTGATATGACCGACGAAGTTATCAGAAGTCTGATGGAAGTTCAGGAAGACCTGCACTGGACGATAGGGAGGAACAGGAGGAAGATGGCCATCGGTGTTCACGATTTAAGCAAGGTTTACTTCCCCCTCCGCTACATGGCCGTGGATGCTGGTTTCTCCTTCATCCCTCTTGATTTCGATAGAGAGATGACGGTTGCAGAAATTCTTGAAAAGCATCCAAAGGGCAAAGCGTACTCCTACATTCTCCAGGGAAAGGACAGGTACCCGATGATTGTTGACTCGAAGAATGAGGTCATTTCCTTCCCGCCTATAATAAACGCCGAAAAAACGAGAGTTACTGAAAAAACAAGAGACCTCTTTATTGATGTTACGGGATTTGGTGAGAACGTTGACAGAGCAATAGCGATCCTCGCCTGCATGCTTGCAGACAGAGGGGGAAGAATTGAGAGTGTTGAAGTGATATATCCTGACAGGAGGGAGACAACACCCAGCCTCAATGTCAGGTTCATGGAACTGGATATTGAAGAGGTTAACTCCCTGCTCGGTTTGAGCTTATCCCCTGATGAGATCAAGGATGCACTCGAAAAGATGAGGTTTTCATGCGAGATTCTGGATAAGAAGCTTAGGGTGGGAATTCCTCCTTACAGGGCGGATATAATGCATGAGTGGGATTTAATAGAAGACGTGGCGATAGGTTACGGTTACGAGAACATAAAACCTGAAATTCCCCCCACGCTAACTTTTGGCAAAACCCATCCCTGGAACGACCTTAGGAGTCTTGTTAAGGAGATAATGATTGGTCTTGGATTTACGGAAGTTATAACGTTCACCCTGACGAATGAGGCTGTAATGTATGAGAAAATGAAGAGAAAAGGAGAACCATGGAAGGACCATGTTCCGGTGATGCATCCTTTAACTACCGAGCACACAATTCTGAGAACCTCACTGCTTCCGAAGCTTCTTGAGCTTCTATCCTACAACAAGCACCATGAAATGCCACAGATGGTGTTTGAAGTTGGAGACGTGGTTGTTGGCATCAGGAACAGACTCCATCTTGCCGCATGCATCACCCACTCCAGAGCGAACTTTTCGGAGATGAGAAGCTATGTTCAGGCGGTGATGAGGGAGCTTGATTTATCATGGGATGTTAAAGAGTCGGATGATGAG
>CAZZLE010000184.1:0-2357 GCA_964654595.1 uncultured archaeon
GATGGCGTAGCCAACACTTTTAACTATATGCTCGGTTTTGAATGCGGTGACCTTAAAGTCACCAAAATTCACCTCATCTCCATCTCTCAGCTCCTTCACCTTCACATCAAAGTCGAGCTGATCGTATCCAAAGGAATCAAAAAGCACTTTCAGCACCTCAGCTCTCGGGCAGTAAACGTTGAGATCCCTGTTTCTCTCATTCAAGGACATCGTTTCAATTAACCCGAAAATGCCGATGAAGTGGTCAGTATGGAGGTGCGTTATGAAAATGTTGTCAAGATTTCGAAATCCGGTTTTTGCGATCATCATCTGTCTCTGTGTTCCTTCTCCACAATCAAAAAGCATTCTATGCCCGCCAAACTGGACAAAAATTGCAGGAGAATTTCTCTCAACTGTAGGAATGGTGCCGGAAGTTCCAAGAAAAGTGATTTTAAATAACATCAGGATTCGAGCACAATTTCAATGTTTACATCTCTTGGAACCTGAATCCTCATTATCTGTCTCAGGGCTCTTTCGTCTGCTGAAATGTCTATGAGCCTTTTGTGGATTCTCATTTCCCAGTGATCCCATGTTTCGCTGCCCTCTCCATCGGGCGATTTTCTGGTAGGAACAACCATCCTCTTTGTTGGCAGAGGTACTGGTCCGCTCATCTCAACACCCGTTTTGCTTGCGATCTCCTTGATCTGACTGCATATTCTGTCCAGTTCCTTTGGATTCAGTCCGGAGAGTTTAATTCTCGCCTTAGGACCTTTTATCGGCATTAGACCACCAAAAAAATTGGGGTTATTTTCTTGGGGTGAGGTCGAGAACCATTCCAGCCCCAATCGTCATGCCCATATCTCTTATGGCAAACCTCCCCATCGGTGGAATGTCCTTGACTTTCTCAATGACCATTGGCCTTGTCGGCTCAAGCTTCACTATTGCAGCATCTCCTGTCTTGAGGAACTGCGGATTCTCCTCCTTAACCTGACCTGTTCTTGGATCAATCTTTTTCTGGAGTTCAACAAATCTGCAGGCAATCTGTGCCGTGTGAGCGTGGACAACTGGGGTGTAGCCCACAGTAATTGCAGTCGGGTGCTGGAGCACAACGATCTGGGCTGTGAAGTCCCTGACTACAGTTGGCGGAGTGTCCGGATGTCCTGCAACGTCTCCTCTTCTGAGATCCTTTTTGCTCACACCTCTAACGTTGAAACCGATGTTGTCTCCCGGATACGCTTCTTTAATCGGCTCATGGTGCATTTCTATGCTCTTGACTTCACCGCTCACTCCAGCTGGTTCAAAAACAACCTTGTCTCCCACTCTCAGAATTCCACTCTCAACCCTCCCTACAGGCACTGTACCAACACCGCTGATTGAGTAAACATCCTGGATGGGAATTCTGAGCGGTTTGTCCACGAGCTTTTCTGGGGGCTTGAGAAGGTCAAATGCCTCCAGCAGAGTCGGTCCGTTGTACCATGGAGTTTTGTCACTTTTCTTTGCCACATTGTCTCCGTAATATGCAGAAACGGGAATGAACGGGATTTCATCAACCTTGTAGCCGACCATCCTGAGAAGCTTGCTGACCGCTTCCTTAGCCGCTTCATACTCCTTCTGGTCGTAGTTGACTCTGTCCATCTTGTTAATCGCCACTATTAGCTGATTTATACCGAGGGTTCTTGCAAGGAATATGTGCTCCCTGGTCTGTGGCTGTACCTTTTCAACCACATCCATAACAAGAACTGCCGCATCAGCCTGTGAGGCTCCGGTAATCATGTTCTTGATAAAGTCCCTGTGACCGGGGCAGTCCACGATGGTAATATAGTACTTTGAAGTCTCAAACTTTCTGTGGGCTACATCGATTGTAACACCTCTCTCCCTCTCTTCCTTCAGTCTGTCCATGACCCAGGCGAACTCGAATGTTGCTTTACCCTTTTCCTGGGCTTCTTTCCTCATTTTCTCTATGATGTGCTCCGGAACCTCACCAGTCTCGTAAAGCAGTCTTCCAATCATAGTGCTTTTTCCATGGTCCACATGCCCGATGAAGGCAACATTAATGTGCTCCTTTTCCTTTGCCATACCTATCTCCTCCTTTTGGTTTTTCGTTAAATCCATTAGGAGGATATATAAACCTTTCACCAGCTTAAAATGGTGGAAATTAACAGATACAGTAAATCCCCAAAAATAAATGCAACAATATATCCTGCCGTGATGAATATTAAGAATGGTAATGCGGGAGTAACCCAGACTTTCTCCACACCACTCCTTTTCAGCCGGTCAAGCATCTTGCCATCCGGTTCTACTGCTCTTCTGACACGTCTGAATTCTTCATTTTCATCTATGAACTCAAGGAGATTGTGGAACTTTGGGAGAGTTTTCAC
>CAZZLE010000185.1:0-2060 GCA_964654595.1 uncultured archaeon
CCTTATGTCCTTTGAAGCTCTGTAAATTGGTTCGCTGGCAGGGTCAAGGTTCACGCAGTCCACTTTGTAACCCTTCTCCCTCAGATACTCTGAAAAATTCTTCACGAATGTGCTTTTTCCACTCCCCGCACAGCCAAGGACAAAAATCTCCATCTTACCTCCTCAGCAGTGCAAAGGCCGAGCCGACTAAAAAGGAGAGTGTTAGGAAAAACAGAGTTTGAAAGATTTCAAGGTTTGTCTTTGCTGTTGATAGTCTGGATGTCAGATCGTTAATCTGTAACTGAAGTTCACTGTTGTTTGTTTCAAGACGATTGAGGGTGTTGTTCATCTCTTTGATTTCATTTTCAAGATCTTTAACAACTTTGGTGCAGTTTGAGGCCATATTTTTGTATTCTTCCAGCTCCTTTTTCAGCATTTCATTTTCCAGAGCGTAATTCTGAATTTTTTCATATAGTTCAACATTCATGTCGTTCAAAACTTCAAAAAGTTTCTTGTAGTAGCTGACCTCACCTTCGAGCTTCTTTATCTGCCTGCTTAGCTCCAGCAAATTCTCTTCCAAATCCACCACGCTTTTTTCCGGGTTTGGATCCTTATCAACCCTCAGCTGAATTGTATACTCCGAACTGTTAGTTTTCACTTCAATCCTGTAACTCCCGAGACAGGAATGTGTAATTTTTATCTGATATTTTCCCGCAGAAAGATAGGAAGTGTTTTCGAGAGTTTCAATGAAGTACATGCAGTCATCAAGAGTTACGCGAGCCGGCTCGTTCAGAGTGATGTTGACAATATCACCCTGAAATGCTGTTGTAGTAGAGATTATGGCCAAAAGGAGTAAAATCAACTTTCCACCCCCGCAAGACTGCTTTTAACAAGCTTCCAGACTTTGGAGAAGTCCTCGAGGGAGACAAATTTTCCTTTGATGAAGATGAATAAACCATCCTCTCTCATGGCATATCTGTAATCGCTTCCGGAAACAAGCAGAATTTCGTCCGTTGCCATGCCCCTCATCAAAGTTCTGATTTCATCGAGCTCGTAATCATCCACACCTTCAACAATTTTTTTGTCTTCAGAAATTGCAGCAACATTTACAAGATACCTCTCCTTAAGATACCTGCACAGATCTTCAAGCTCCATGCGTCTCAAAATCTCTTTTTTTCGGTAACCCTTTCTATCCAGAATTCTGTCAGTAATAACAAATCCTGCAATCACCCCTACAACTGCAAAAACGATCAGCCAGCTAATATCCACCACCTTAAGATTTGTTAGCTTGGAGTAATATAAGGGTTGTTATCAGATCCCGAGATGTAAAATAAAAAATTAATTAATACATCTCAATAAAAGGCTCCTCAATGTCAACCATCGCATTGACCACAAGCTCAACCAGACCGCCGTAATGAATTCCACATTTCTCCGTTGCGTTGTAGTGGGTTAAGATGTCTCTGATTGCTCCCTTACAGTTGCTGCATGGGGCACAGACATACTTCTGAACATCCGGCTCAATGTGGTCCTGGAAAGCCTCGAGTATCTGCTTGAACTTCATTCTGGTTGAAACCTTTGCTCTGAATTCGGGGAAGTTCATTGAATTCATTATGGCAAAACCACTCCCTCCGCCACAGCAGTAGTTGTAGACCCCGTTAGGATGCATTTCCCTGAACTGCGGACAGATTTCTTGCAGCACCTTGCGCTGGGGTTCAACTATACCCATAAGTCTGACCACGTTACATGGATCATGTAATGTCACCGGGAAGCTGTTTTTCTCCGGATCAAGGTTCAGCTTCTTCTTTCTCACAATATCCCAGAGCAGGGGCAGATAGCTCTCTCTCGGTATGGCATATTCATCAACAAATATTCTGTCAGCAATCACCGTAATGGCTTTGTGCGCATGCCCGCACTCTCCAACGACAATCCTGTTCACATCGAGCTTATGAGCTATTTCCGCATGCTTAAGCGCAATTCTCGCAAACTGGACATCATCATACCACACTCCGTAGTTAACAGCATCGTATCCAACGATTTCGCTGCTCAGCGTCCAGTCAAGGCCAGCTTCTTCAAATATGATA
>CAZZLE010000186.1:0-1627 GCA_964654595.1 uncultured archaeon
CCGCCCTTCCGATCTCACTCCTGCTGCCCCGAAAAATTCGGCAGTTCTTATGCAGGCTCCTATATTCCTCTGATCAACAACGTTGTCGAGAAATAGAATGAAAGTGTTTCTTGAAATGGCTCTTTTGACGATGTAGTCGAATTCCGCGTATTTTATAGGAGAGATCTCAGCAGAGAGCCTCTCTCCCTCTTTTCTGTAAACAGGAACTCCCTTTTTTCTTGCGATTTCGATGATTTCTGCTATTCTTGGGCTTTTATCCCCTGAGTGGAAAATCCTGACAACCTTTCCCTCAAGTAAGGCACTTTTTATGCTGTTCAAATCCGTGATTTTCACACCCTTCAGTTAGAGAATGGGATGAAAGATTTTCCCCTGAACTGTTACTGACTCAACAAAAAATTTAATATCCTGCACACCAAAACATTAGCGAGGGGTCGTGGCGTAGCCAGGAAGCGCGGCGGGCTCCAGCGGCGTGATGATTGACGGGTCTGCTGAGCGGTGATGACCCGTTGGAGCTCTGACCCGAAGAGACCCGCCAGTCGTGGGTTCAAATCCCACCGGCCCCATTAAAAGTTTAAGCTTTATGGAAAATGAGATCTGGAACGCGATTTATCCATGGATAAAGTTTATGAATAAAGTTTGCAGTTTTAAAAGCAAAAATAAAAAATTTAGAGTTCCTCAACGATCTCGTCAAGAAGCTTCAGATATTCTTCTTCTTTTCTCCAGAGGTTTCCGAAGCTCATTGCAGCGTTTGGATGATAGTAACGGTCAATAGCTAAAGCTCTGATATGTGGTGCGAAGTTCTTTATTGCTGCAAGCATCTGTGAGCCATGGTAATAAATGCTTCCAATCATCAGAACGAGGTCGTAATTGCCCTTTCCATCGAATCCGGGCCAGTTTGGATCCAGAAGGAAGTTTGTAAGTTCGTGAAGCACCGCATACCTCACCCTGTCCTCCAATCCGGCTTCAATGAACTTCTTTATTGCACTTCCGGTTGCGACCACCGTAATGCTGTCCTTCTCAACGAACTTCTTTATTCTCTCGAACATCCCGTCTGTTATGTCTGGCCCCACGATGAGCAGAGGTCTCTTAGCTTTCTTTATCATGTTCGCTACCGGTTTTCCTTTCTCAAGCAGAGTTGCGGTCTTCGGTCCGGGTATGTTGGCGACATCAAACGGCTGCTCGAGTGCTTTCGCCATCTTCACCACCTCACACCGTCATGAACCCATCTCTTAAGCATCTTTCAAGGTTTGTCGGATTGAAGCCCGCATGGTAGCTTCTGATTGGCCCCTCGATGATTTTCTTCTTGCTCCAGTCGATCTTCCAGCCGTACTTGTCTTCAAGTATTTTCAGCAGTTCCTCCTTCTTTGCCAGAGGTAGATCAGCTTCAGTTCTTACGAACAGATGCCAGTCGTCAGGCATTCTGTTGAGATATTTCAGGCTGAGGTCAATGTAGTGTGTCAGCTTGACTGACCTTCCCTGTGTGGTATCATTGGGTCTGAAGCAGAGTTTCGCCATCAGCGGAATTGCCTCCTCAATTGTTTCGGCAGCAACAAGCAGATCCTGCGGAGCTGGCTCAATTCTCACCTTCTCGCCAGTTCTGACATCCCAGACCATCCAGTCTTCATCG
>CAZZLE010000187.1:0-8355 GCA_964654595.1 uncultured archaeon
TAAAACCTGTAAGATCCCAGCTGTCTGTCCAGCTCCCCTTTCTTTATCAACTCCAAAAGCTTTTCAATGTTTTTAATTCCATACTTAATTGTCCTCAGAAGCTGAATCTGAAATATCTGGGCAGTTATGAAGGCATCAGCAAGAGCGTTGTGTCTGTAGGGAGTCTTTATACCATATTTTTCGGCGAGGTTGTCAAGAGTCATCTCAATGACGGGTCTTTCACCAAGAATGTAGCACACAGCTCTTTCCAGGTCAATAATATCAATTGTCCGGTTTTTCAGCCTGTATCCCTCATTCTTAAAAGCCATTTTAAGAAATTTATAATCGATTTCGACTGCGTATCCAACAATGATTCTATCTTTAATCATTCTGTAGAGATCTTCAGCAATCTCTGAAAATTTCGGTGCACTTTCGAGTTTCTTGGGGTCGAGACCGTGAATTCTGATGGTATCAATCCGAAACTTGTCCGGTTTTAAGAGAGTATAGTAGCTCTCACAGGCCACAATTCTTGTTCCGTTGATTGGGACCGCACCAATCGCCAGTATCTCATCATTTTTCTGATTTAGCCCGGTAGTTTCAAGGTCAACAGATACAAAATTTGTTCTCCTTATGTCCATCACAATCCCCTCTCAATTCTGTAGTGCCCCTTCAAAAACTTCTGAAATCTTGAAATTATTTTAAAGGATTCCTTTAAAACAAGAGCATCTATTTTATCAATTTCCGAGAGTTTTACAATGTTCGCATTCACCTCTTCCCCTTCAAGCAAGGCTCTTGAATGTTTCTTGAGTCTCAGGTCCTGCAGAAATTCATATCCCTCCTTGAGAGAATTCAGCAAGTCGTCCTCCATAAGTTTGATCTCTCCAAGCTTTTCGAGTCTATCCTTTGTGTTCGTAATGTCAATAAAACCGTTCTCCAGTGCAAGAACTCTGACTCCATTGGTTACCGGGTATATTCCGTGCATCTTGATATCCACCTCTTTCAGTCTCCTCAGACCGAAAAGACCGACCGGAGGTTCGAACATTGTTGCATCATGTGCAAGAAATCTGAGGGATTGCCCAGTATAGCTCTGCTTTATTTCCTCCACCAACTCACGGTAAAGCTTCCTTTCTCCATAAATCGGTCTCAGATCGAGAAAAACTGATAGATACCGAACATTCTCAGATGTGAGATTTATGAACCACTCATGAAATGTCCTCTTCCAGTTTTCAACATCCATGTTCCATCTGGGGTTGGATGCCATGTAGTTTCCCGGACACTTTGGTATTCCGATGTAATCGAGAGCATCGCAAACCCTTTTTCCAAGCTCAAGCATGACTTCACCATCACCTGAATGGATCAAAGCGTTATCCTGATCAGTTGCTATAACCTGCTCTCTTCTCGCAGAGCTCCCCATATGCACCCATACAAACTCCGGAAGTTTTCCATGCTCCTCTTCCATTTCACCTAACACAATTTCAATGGTCTTCACAACAACGTAATCATAGATGTCTGTGAGCAAAGATGAGAGGTCATAAAAATGCATACCCCTCAGAACCAATTTTGCAATGGATTTTTTTAGATTTATGAATGCAGACCTCATTTCATCAATATTTCTGGACTTCTTGAGTTTCCTGTAGAGAACAACAAGAGACGTGGTGGGTTCAAAGAGCATCAGAATGTCGTTGGCTGTTATAACACCCTCAACCCTTCCATTTTTTGTTATCACCAGATGATTGATGCCCCTCTTCAGCAGCTCCAGATGAGCCTCAAAAACAGGGGAATCAGCATCAATTGTTACAACCGGTGAGCTCATGTAGGCGGAAACTTTCTCATCGGGTGTCTTTCCATGCATTATGAATCTTCTCAAATCTTTACTTGTAAGAATTCCAACAGGCCTCATGTCTGCATTGACAGCAACAATTGAACCAACTCCGCTCATTTCCATTTTTATCGCCGCTTCTTTTATGCTTGTGTGCGGGTAGCAAACCACCGGCTTTTTGGAAATGAGCTCTTTAACTTTTGTCAAAAAAATCCTGTCTGTAATTATCTCTTCTTTCAAAATTTCCGAAATTTTTCTGAACTTCCTCTCCTCAAAACTCCTGAAAAACTCTGCAAACTTTTTGTTTCTTTCCATTAACTCCTCAAAGGATTTCTTTTTGATCAGATAACATATCGTGTCCTCTTCAGCTATCGCTTCTCTGTCATTTTTCTGGAAAAGACCAAAAATTTCCCCCTTAGAAATCTGATCAACAAGCTCCCCATTCTCGTAAATCCCAACTCTGCCAGAAAATACAAGGTAAACGTATTCACTTCTCTCTCCCTTCTTAATTATCTTCTCTCCTTCCTCAAAAGCCTCGACCTCAAGATTTTCGAGAATTAACTCTATTTCGTCATCTCCGAGGAAGCTGAATGGCTCTATCCTCTTTATAAACTCTTTCGGAGGTAACATTTAAAAACTATAAATTATTCGAGTTTATAAAGGTTTTTGGTTACTTGAGTTGAAACACAAATGATATTGCTCAAAATTTATGATTGCCAAAATCAAAAAATTTAAATATTGGAAATGTCTCACTACTAATCGTAAGAAATTGGAGGTGAAAACATGCCTTGGCCGCCAAAAGTGTTTTGGGCAGGTTTAATAGTGTACTACGGCTTTACAGCACTCTGCTGGATAGCAGAAGCGACTTCAGGGATTAACCACATTGTCGGACTGCCGTTCTGGTACGCATCTTTCCTCGGAACATTTCTGATACCGCTGCTGATGTCTGTAATCTACTTCTACTTCCCGGAGAAGGCTGAAAAAGCGAGAGGTGGTGCATGATGGCGACAGTTGAGGCTCCGGTTTTACTGATAACCGTGCTGTACTTTGTGGCCATAATTGTAATCGGGTACTATTCGAGGAAGAGACTGAAGAGTGCTACTGACTACTACGTTGCGGGAAGACAGATTGGATCAGTTGTGAACGGTCTTGCTCTGGAGTCAACTTATCTTAGCCCGGCATCAATGCTCGGACTGCCAGCATACATCTTCCTTATTGGATATCCCTTCTGGTGGGCGATGGCAGCCATCATTGCAGGAATGCCGATAGCAACACTTCTCACCGCATCTGCACTGAGAAAGTACGCTCCAACAAGCTTCGCTGACTACTATGCAGACAGATACAATGATCAAAGACTGAGATGGCTTGTCGGTATAGTTACCGTTATTGGTGCAGTGCTCTACATCACGCTCTCACTTGTAGGTATGGCTCTCTTTCTCCTGGCAGTTGCAAAGGTGCCCTACATTATTGGACTTCTCATTGGAACTGTCATAGTCATGCTTTACGTTGTCTGGGGAGGAATGATTGCAACAAGCTGGAATGCTGCATTCCAGGCTTTCCTGATGACTTTGGCAGCTGTAGTTGCTGCAATTGCAATACTTATAAAGCTTGGTGGAATCAATGGATTTTACGAGGCTGTGGCTGCAAACAATCCCAAATTCTGGAACACTCCAAGCGATGAGGTGCCACCTCACGTTTTTAGTGGAACATGGATAGCGGTCATAGGATGGTTCTTCGTCTGGCATTATGGCTTTGCAACGATGCCCTATACTGTAGTCAGGTTCTTCACAGCCATGGACCTCAAGACTGCAAGGAGGAGCATTTTCTGGTGTACGCTGGCTGGTGGTATATTCTACATGGCACTGCAGGTTATCGGTGCTTCTTCAAAGCTTATGATTGAAACCGGACCGATGGGTGGAGAGGGGGCTAATGCTGTCAACATTCTTAAGGAATACATGGCAAAGTATGGAGTGGGAGGCTGGACAGACTATTCGATGATTGCAGCAGTTGAAGCTCTGCAAAATCCATGGATTCTCGGCATACTCTGTGCCGGTGGTCTGGCAATAGCCATGTCCACAGCAGCTGGATGGGTGATGGTTGTCAATACCATTTTAACAAGAGACTGGGCAACCATGTTGCTTAAGAGCAAGTATGCGAGAGAAAATCCAATCAGAGTTGCCAGAATTGTTTCAGTGATATTCCTGGCTGTTGGCTTTTTAGTTGGCATCAGTCCGCCCGGCTTGGTTCTTGACCTCTCCGGCTGGGCATTCATTGTCATAATCTCAGCCCTTGGTCCCGGACTTGTGCTTGGACTCTGGTGGAAGAGGGCAACAAGAGCTGCTATGTGGACAACTGCAATCATCATGACAGTGCTGCATCTCATCGCATGGCTCAGAGCGCATCTCGTTCTCGGACACCATGCATACTTCTTCCTCAACGACGTGCTGTTCGGAAACAAGGCTGCTCTAATAACACCCCATCAGGTGTGGGCAGTACCTGTTGGATTCATACTATTTATAGTCGTCTCACTGCTTACAAAGCCGCCTGAGGAGGAGGTCGTGCAGAAATACTGTGTTGAGCTGACGAAGGAAGTTTAAAATTAAATTTTATTATTTTTTATCTTGTCAAAAACTTCATAACATCCTGTTTCGTGATTATCCCAGCAACCTTTCCTTTATCCACAACAAGCACGGCAGGATGTTCCATCAGGAGCTTAGAAACGTTACTGACACTCTCCTCAGGATCAACCACAGGGAAAGGGTCGCCCATAATCTCCTTCACCTTTACGCTTTCAGCCCTCGAACCTTTCTCCAGCACTGCCTTTAAAATGTCGGCTTCAGTTATTCCTCCAACCGGCACATCTTTTTCCATAACCGGAAGCTGTGATATCTCCTTTTCCATCATCAGTTCCGCAACTTTCTTTAATGAGTCATCCGGAGATACTGAAATAACGGGGGAGTTCATAACAACCCTCGCCTCAATTCTGCCACCCTCTATCTCCTCAAGAACTCTGATAATTTTCTTGACCAAGGATAACTTTGGATCAAATTTTCCAGCCTCAATCCTCGCTATTAAAGGCTGACTCACTCCTACAAGTTCTGCAAGCTTTTTCTGGCTAACACCAAGCTTCTTTCTTTTCCTTTTAATTTCCTCGATTTCAGGGAACATCAAATTAGTTCTCACTTTTTACTAAAAAATCTGTCGTAAAGAAAGAGGTAAAACAGTATGTCTCTCGAATATCTTCCGAACCTTATTTTCGCCACCTCCCTGATTTTCTCAGCATTCTGAAGCTCCCCGTTGAAGTAAAGATTTGAAACTGCCCTCCTCACTCCCAGATCATCGGCAGGGAAAACGTTTTTTCCGAGAACCATTGATAGAATCAGCTCTGCTGTCCATTTTCCAATGCCCCGGAATGATGTGAGATACTCATAAGCCTCATCCTCGGTTGCATTCTTCAACTCCTCAAGGTTTTCCTCTCCAGCAATCTCCAGAATCAGCTCAGCTTTCCTCCTGCTCAGACCGCAATCTTTCAGATTCTCATATCCAGCCTTAACAATGGCTCTCTGGGTGGGGAAGCTGTAGAATCTCAAGCCATTCCACTCAAAAGTTTTGCCGAACCTCTGTACGATTCTGGCAGCTATTTTCTCCGCAACAGCAAAGGAAATCTGCTGCTGGATGATGGCTTTAACGATGCCTTCAAAAACACTCATCGAAATCAAACCAGCCCTTCCAAAGCCGTAAAACAGTTCCTTTAGCATTCTAAGCTTCTCATCACCCTCCATGAATTCATAAAGTTTCTCAGGATTTTGCAGGCCGAAGTACTCGACAAGCTTCTCTCTGATTTTCTTCCACTCTCTGCTGCTGAAATTGCCTTTAACCGCAATTTTTCCCTCCCCCTCAGGATGAACCAAGACGGCAAAAGCCTTGTCTTCAAGAAGAATCGCTCTTCTCCAGCTATCGCCCTCAACAACGTCGGGAGTTGGTAAATCCGGTAGCATGAAGAATTTCATCTTTACATCCCAGTTCACCCCGCACAGCTCGATCCTCCACATGTTCACAACCTTTTTAACTCGCCTTTCAGTGCAGCCATTATGGATGATGTGGTTATAGGCCTTGAAGTTCACGTTCAGCTTAACAAGCTCAGAACTAAACTCTTCTGCTCATGCCCCCTCAACTATCATCAAAGTCCCCCCAACACGCATGTCTGTCCGGTATGCCTCGGAATGCCGGGGGCGATGCCGGTAATTAACAGGGAGGCTGTCAGGGCTGCTGTTAAAGTAGCCATGGCATTGAATGCCGAAATTCAACCCTTCACCGTTTTTGACAGGAAGAACTACTTCTATCCTGATCTGCCAAAAGGATTTCAGATAAGCCAGTATGATCGCCCATTAGCTCTTGGCGGGTACGTAACAGTTGAGATTGATGGTCAGGAAAAAAGAATTCTGCTCAAAAGAATACATATGGAAGAAGATCCGGGAAAGCTGAGTTACAAGGGTTCAATAACAACAGCGAAATACTCTCTTGTTGACTACAACAGAAGCGGTGCACCATTGCTTGAAATTGTCACCGAGCCTGTAATGAACTCCCCCAAAGAGGCGAGACTATTCCTGAACAAGCTCAGGATGATTCTGGAGTATCTCGACGTTTTCGATGGAGATCTTGAAGGGGCCATGAGGGTGGATGCGAACATCTCCATCAAAGGGAGCGGGAGAGTTGAGGTCAAGAACATATCATCCTTTAAAGGTGTTGAAAGAGCTTTAAGCTACGAGATAATTCGGCAGAAAAACCTGCTGCAGAGAGGTAAAGCTGTTGTGAGAGAGACAAGGCATTTTGATGAGGTGAGAAACATCACGGTCACGCTGAGGAGCAAAGAGGAAGAGCAGGACTATCGCTACTTTCCCGAACCGGATTTAGTGCCAATTCTAACTGAAGAAATTGTGAAAGAGGTTGAAGGAACTCTACCCGAGATGCCCGAGGAGAAAAGGGAAAGGCTGAAGAAGGATTATGGTATTGGAGATAACTTTGCCAGAGTCCTGATTCTTGATGTAAAGATGGCTGACTACTTTGAGGAGGTTGCAAAACGCATTGATCCAAAGCTTGCAGCGAGCTGGATTGTTGATGTTCTGAGGGGAGAGCTGAACTACAGGGGATGGAACTTTGCAAAATGCTGGGAGATTTTCAGGCCTGAAGAATTTTCAAAACTCCTGAAGTACTTCGAAGAAGAGAGAATTACGGAGAAGGGTGTTGTTGAGGTAATAAGGACAAAACTTGATGAGGGTGGAGAGATAGATGAGATAATTAAGAACAGGGGACTTTTTGCAATTCCAAAAGATGAAATTATCAGATTCTGCAGGGAGGCCATAGAGGAGAATCCAAAGGCGGTGGAGGATTATCTTAGCGGCAAGAAGCAGGCTCTGAACTTTCTCGTAGGGCAGGTTATGAAGAAGACGCGTGGAAGAGCTGATCCTGCCGACACTGCGAAGATGATAGAAGAAATGCTCTCATGAAACTTGCCGTGGTGGTTCCAGTCTCTCCATTTGAGGATGAAAAGATAATCAGGCGAAGCATTGAGCATCTGAAATCCTTAGATTACGATAATCTTGACGTAAAATTCGTTTACGTAATAGACTCTAACGGTAAAGACAATGGCAGACCGGAAATTGCAAGAGAAATGGGAGTAGAAGTTGTTTTCAGGGAAAGCAGAAGAGGAAAGAGGGCTGGAGCAATAAACGACGCTCTTGAATATCTGGTAAACTTTAATCCGGATTACATTGCAATCTTCGATGTCGATTCGAGGCCTGAGAAGAACTTCATCGTCGAATGCGTTAAAGCGCTGGAAAGCTGTAAGGATTGCTACATTGCCTCAACCAAGAGATACATTATCAACCCAATTAACCTCGTTTCAGAAACTGTGGAGGCGGAATATTTTCTGATAAACTTTCTGCTTGAGAAAAGCAGGTTCAGGCAGTTAAACGGGCTGATAGGGGTTTTGAGGGCAGAATTTCTGATGAAGAAAAGACTGAATGAGTGGGCTGCTGCAGAGGATGCGGACTTCGCTACAAGAATGCACGCAAATGGAAAGAAGGCATTGCTTGTAAAAACCTCCAAAATCTACGAGCAGGCACCAATTAGCTGGAGAGACCTGTACAACCAGAGGAAAAGGTGGTACTACGGGGGTTTGCAGTTATGGAGCTACAGAAAGGAGATGAAAAAAGCTTCTTTTGGCGTAAGGTTATCGTGGTATATGGCTCTCACACTAACTTTCATTCCTGTAATTTATCTGCCCTTCCTCCTCCTTTCACCCTTTCTTCTCATTGCCAAATTCCGAAAATTTTCCAAGATAAGAGTGACCGTTGGTCTCTTCATCCATGCAATCATACTTCAGTATGCAGCGGTAAAAGCTTTATTCTCCTTTCTCAGAAAAAGGGATGTTGAGTGGAGAGCCATGCAGAGGGTGATAAATTGAGATTGAGGTTGGCACTTTTTTTGCTTTTAATAACAGCAGGAATTGCTTCAGCCAGTGAGTTCAGCGTTCAAATTTTCACAAAGGGTTACAA
>CAZZLE010000188.1:0-7598 GCA_964654595.1 uncultured archaeon
GAGCGTTTTGTTTATAAGCTCAAGCATCGAAGCAAGCTCCTCAATTCTTTTTCTTTCTTTTTCAAGCTCCGTGATGTCAACAACACTGCCAAGAACCGCTCTCTTACCCTCATATGTTATGGAAGTGACGTTCTCGTAAACCCATACAATCTTACCATCTTTTCTGACTATGCGGTAAATGTAAGGTTCAGTATCTTTTCCTTTCAGCATCTCTATTGCCATTTCTCTAACCATTTCCCTGTCCTCTTCCAGAGCAATCTCGAGACTGCTTTTGCCATAAAGCTCATCCGCAGAATAACCTGTGATCCGCTCAAACATCGGGGTTAACAAGCCTGAATGTACCATTCACCAGTATATACTGCCCCGCAGAGGAGTAGTTGAATATATTTCTGAAAAGCTCCTCCTTCTCTTTTAGTTTCAGTTCCAAAATTTTCCTGTCAGTAATGTCCAAAGCAAAGGCCATTACAGATTTCTTCCCGTCCCATTCTATTGCTCCTCCGGCAACGAGTGTCCATCCTTCACTCCCATCTTTCCTTAATATCTTCAACTCGTAAACTGGTCTTTCCCCCTCAAGTCTTTTCTTCATCATTGCCTCAGCCAGCTCATGGTGATCTGGATGTATTAGATCCCAAACCTTTCTTCCCGTAATTTCTTCCTTGGTGTAGCCAGTGATTTTGCAAAGTGCATCGTTAACAAACAGTATCTCTCCCTGATGGTGTACAACAATTCCAGCAGGAGAGAACTCCGCAAGAGCTTTGAACTTCCTCTCTCTATCCTCAAGCTCCCTTTCGATCCTGATTCTTTCGGTTATATCCCTCCCAACAACAATGCTTCTCCTGAAGCCCTTAACTTTCTGAACGCTGTAGAATTTTTCTTTTAAAGAACACAGACCCTCTCTGCATATTTCAGAGAATTTTTTACCCACAGCATCCCCGATAACCTCAAGAGCAGTTTTATTCTGATCCACAATAATTTCATCTTCATTAAGAAATAAAATTAGATCAGATGTGTTGTCAAGAAACACTTCATACTCGTTAAAGTAAAGAGCTCTGCGAACTATCTTGTTCAGGAGTGGAATAAGGCGCTTTATCTTTTCTTCATCACCGCATAACCTTATGATGGTTTCTTCAGTTTTCACTTCAATTATTCTACCACTCGGTTCACCAGCTTTGGATTCAAATCCATTTGCCTGAATTTCCAAATAATTTATGCCAGGAAACTTTACGATGAAGTTGCAGAGTTTTTGAAGCATGCCCTCAAAATCTTCCGAAAAGATCTCGAGAACTTCAATTAAAGACTTTTCCACATTTTAAATTTCCAAAACGGTTTTTAAATTTTTGCTGAGGTGAAGATGATAATTGCTATAATAATTGTTATCATAATGAAACCAATACAATAGAAAAAGTTATATATCACATAGGTCACTCATTATTGAGGTGGTAAAAATGGAGAGGAAGGAGGATGAGAGAAAAGAGGCAGAGAAGGTTTTTAAGGAGATAAGGATTTTTGCAGGTTAATGATACTGAAATTTTTCAGAATAGGGTCACAGCCTGTAACGTTGGTTTATCCAATTCCTCTTGTTTCTTTTCTTGGTTTTTGTCTGAGTGGATTAGTAGAGGGATTTGTTACTTCATTTCTTTTTGTTTTGTTCTTTGCGACAGCAATAAATCTCTGGAACCATCTGAATGATGCTGAGGATGACGATAGAGCTGGAAGATATTACTCAAAATTTCTTATTGAAAAAAGGAGTGAGGCAGTTTTATTCGTTATATTTTGCTATGTTATATCTTTTTTTATATTGTATATTTTTTCAAAAAACAGATGGGTTGCAATTCCATTTTTCTTTGTTTCAGCTATTTTCACCTGGATTTATTCGGACAGACTTTTTATCGGAAAATTCATTAAAAGATTTAAGGAAGATTACAGAACAGAAATTTTAACATATCTGTTCTCCACGACAACCTTTTTTATGCTATTCTGGACTTTCTTTTCTGAAGTTTCTGCGACAGGTATCTATTTCACAGCCGTCAATTCCACAATATACCTGTCAGCATTCTTTCTGAAGGATATTAAGGACATCAGTGCAGATAGTGAAGCCGGTTACAGAACTCTTGCTGTGGTTTTGCCCCCGAGTTATCTTCTCAAGATCTCAGCAACTTTTTTTGTGCTGACCTTAATAATTATTACAGCAGCTTCTCTTTCAGGTGTGTTTTCTAAATACTCAATTCTAACACTTTTTATCCTTCCACTTCTTTTCTACACATTTATACATTTTTATAAAAATGAATGGCGAATTTCGCCGAAAATAGCAGGAAAATTAAAGATTTATGTTTATTGCTACCCCCTTTCCATTCTTTTGCTGAGCCTATTTTCGTTGATCCGGTAAGTCAACGAATACTGTAGAAAGAGTAGAATTTGTAAAAATGTTTGGCTCAATTTCGCTCATAAATCTTTTATTTAAAGATCCCGAAAAAGAGGGGAATGATGTTATTATTCCATAGCCACTGTAATCTTTAAAAGCTCTTACAAGCTTTTCTTCAAACATTAGCATTAAATTCTGGTCAAAAAAGACAAATCCTGACTTTAAATTCTTAATTTCAGATTTTATTCTTTCTAAACCGCTCTTTAATATTTCACCGGAAAAAATCCCTCTATCTTCAAAAACATTTAGGTCAAAAAGGGAAGGATAGAATTTTAGATTATAATCCATCAGACCTAAAGCTGCACTCCCGCAAGTTTCACGGCTTAACAGAAGGAGTATATACGGCGTGGCTCCAAAAAAATCCCCTCTCTCAATATCTTTTTCCAGATTATCCCTTGTTTTTACCCTGTACTTTCTCAAGTAATCCCTTACAGTCTGCCCGTTAAGCTCTCCAATCGCGAGACTGCTTTTCTTTAACTCTACTTCCTCAACAAAATGAAACTCTCCTTTCAGAATTTCTTTTGTTTCCTCAAGATCCCTCCCTCTTTCAGGAAGATAGTCTGTAAAGCTGGCATCAAATCTTTTGCTAAATGAGATGTGAACAACACCCCTTCCCAGTTTCTCACCATTCAAAAAAATCTGAGGTTTACCAAAACCCAATTTTAAGGGAAAAATGTTCAGCGAAACTGCCTCTTTTGATTCATCCCTGAAAGGTCTAAGCATCGTGTTCATGGGGTATATCATCTCCCCATAAATTTGCGATGCCGTTTCTATGTCTGATGTCAGTTTAAGCTTGAGATATTTTCCTATAGAAGAACGATAACTTTCAACATAAAAAAGCGGATAAACCAGCAAATTAAATTCACCTTTTTCTGCATTTCTCAACTGCTCCACCACTTCATTAATGCTTCCTTTTAGAACATTCAAGGAGTAGTCTATATCCATAAACATGCACAGACATCCGCGGGTCCAGACTCTTTGAGGTGTTATAAACCCTTCAACCGGGATGCAGAGCGTGTTGAAATCGAATTTAAACACCTTTGCATCCTTCTGAAGATTCTCGGTTAAGTAAACCACTGCAAGATTTGGTTTAAAATACAGATTCCCGGACTTTGACCTTATTTCATCAAACGCTTTTTTTGCATCACTTTTCAGGCTGTATGCGAACTCAATCATATCTCAGTGATTCAGTATCTATCCTCACCTTGTAAAGTGAGGCGACATCAGAAATGCCCACCACGAGGAGCATCGACCTTGAGATTGGCTTTATGAGAATTCCCTCCCTCTCAAATCTGAACTCAACACTGTTCAGATTCTCTTCTAACACCTGTCTTGCAACAACCTCAACCTGCTTTTCAGCCCATTCGAGAGCTGAAATCCATTCTCTGCCTTTTATATGGCTGGCAAGAACTGTTCCGTCTATACTGTAGATTACAGCAAAAAGAATGGATTCATCTGTTTTGAAGATTTCAATTATTTCGAGCAACTTTTCTCTCATGATACTCTCCGTCTAATCTTTTCAAAATCTTCTGAAGTAAGGACACCTCTTCTGCACAGCTCCCTGATTCTTTCCATTGCCCTTTCAGGCAGGTTAAGCTCCTCCACCTCGAACCCGTCGCTTCTCTTTTCATCAATGACTATCCCCATACCTTCGATTATGTAGAAGGGATAAACCCCATCAGCATGCCAGGACATTCTGTGTTTGAGAATTCTCAGCGTCCTGCTGTAAGGACCTCCGTAGCCAGTATATCTCATGTTTATCACAGAATCTGCCAGGAACAGTAAAAGATCAGCATTTTGCCTGAGAGGTTCCTCCACAGTAATCACAGCAGTTCCCTTCGATTTAAGATTACTAAGCAACCAGCTTATTTCTTTTCTATCTTCAGATTCAATATCAACTACTAAAGGCGATAGAGCATCTACAACGATTCTATCGTACTCAAAAGCCATCTGAATTAAAGATGTGATCTCTTCTGCTATTAATTTCACTATACTTAGCTGTCCATTCTCAGTGTATTTTGAAAAATCCAACCAGAGAGACTTAGAAAGCCTTAAAAATTCGTTGACATCAAGGTCAGGAGAGGCGTAAATACACTTTTCACCGTTTTCGAGACCTTCAAGAATGTAATTCATGCAGAAGATGGTTTTGCCACACCCGGTACCTCCAACAACTGCATTTACAGTATTTCTGATGAATCCTCCACCGAGAAGTTCATCAAGTCCGATAACACCCGATTTCACTCTTTCCAGCATCACTAAAACTAAGCTTCAGAATTTAAATATATTTTCAAACCCTTGCAATTTTTTACATAATAGCAGTTAGCAAAGTAAAAAATTTCTTCACCGCCCTTAAACAAATTTAAAAACAGCCTGACTTTTTGCCCATTATGGATATCACTGAGAAACTCAACCTTATCAAAAGAAATGCGGAAGAAGTTGTCACTGAGGAGGAGCTGAGACAGCTTGTTGAAACAAGAGAAAGGCCAAGAGCTTATGTCGGTTATGAACCAAGCGGTGAAATACATCTCGGACATATGATGACAGTTCAGAAGCTGATGGACCTCCAGGAGGCGGGTTTTGAGGTCATTGTGCTTCTCGCAGACATTCACGCTTACCTCAACGAAAAAGGTAGTTTTGAGGAAATTGCAGAAATTGCAAGTTATAACAAGGAAGTCTTTATCGCTCTCGGCCTGGATGAAAGCAAAGCAAAGTTTATTCTTGGAAGTGAGTACCAGCTCAGCAGAGATTATGTCCTTGATGTGCTGAAGATGGCCAGAATAACCACCCTCAACAGAGCAAGAAGGAGCATGGATGAGGTGAGCAGGAGAAAAGATGATCCGATGGTGTCGCAGATGATATATCCACTCATGCAGGCCCTTGATATTGCGCATCTCGGTATTGATCTTGCTGTTGGAGGGATAGACCAGAGAAAAATCCACATGCTGGCAAGGGAAAACCTTCCAAAGCTTGGTTACACCTCTCCTGTCTGTCTTCACACACCAATTCTTGTTGGACTGGATGGAGAGAAGATGAGCAGCTCAAAGGGGAACTACATATCTGTGAGAGATTCACCGGAGGAGGTCGAGAGGAAGATAAGGAGGGCATACTGCCCTGCAGGAGTTATAGAAAACAACCCCGTAATTGACATAGCAAAATACCACATTCTCCCAAGATTCGGAAAGATTGTTGTGGAAAGAGATGCGAAGTTTGGTGGGGATGTTGAGTACACGTCCTTTGAAAAGCTCGTAAAAGACTTCGAAGCTGGTTTGCTGCATCCCTTGGACCTTAAGATTGCAGTGGCAAAATATTTAAACATGCTTCTTGAAGATGCGAGAAAAAGGTTAGGGGTGTCTGTCTGAGTGATGAAGAGGATGTAATTAGAGTGAGGTTACCGGACAGAAAGAAGGGGGAGCTTTTTGGAGTGGTAACCTCAATGCTCGGTGCAGGGCACATTAAGGTGAGATGCGAGGATGGTGTGGAAAGACTTGCAAGGATTCCCGGGAAAATGAGGAAAAAAATCTGGATCAGAGAGGGTGACATCGTTATTGTTGTTCCCTGGCCGTTCCAGAAGGACAGGGCGGACATTATATGGAGATACACCAACCCTCAGGTTGAATGGCTGGAGAGAAAGGGCTATTTGAAGTTCTGAAATGGAGATTATAGAAATTCTGAAATCCTTGGAGCCGAAAAAGGCACTGGCATTTGGAATCGGTGGGGGAGGGGACATTGTAAGCACGATTCCTGTAGCAAACTTCCTTTCCCATTTTGGATTTGAAACGTTGCATGGAACTGTCGTGTGGGACAGAATCGTTGTTGATCCAAAACCAGGCCCAAGATGTCTTGATGAGCTTGTTAATTTCCAGAGAATAAACGAGACAGTTGGAATCGCTAACGAAAACACAAGGACTGTTGATGGTGTCAATCCAAATTTGGCAAGAGCGGCAAAGCATCTCGGCAGAGTTGTTGCCTTGGATCTGACAAAAAATGTCGGTGCCCTTTCTGAGGGAATTCGGGACTTTGTTGAGAGGGAAGGAATCTCACTCGTTATTGGGGTAGATGCGGGAGGAGATGCAATTTCTGTGGGATTTGAATCTGGAGTCAGAAGTCCGCTTGCCGATGCCATTTGTGTTGCTGCACTCAAAAAAATTGGCGGAATCATAGCTGTAACTGGATTTGGAAGTGATGGAGAACTCAGAATAGAGGAACTGCTGCTGAACATTTCCTGTATTATGAAAAATGGCGGTTTTCTGGGTTGCTCTTCCTTAAGCAGAAGGGATTACGAGGAGATGAGGAAAATTGTAAAAGATGTGACTACGGAGGCAAGTCTTATCCCGCTGATGGCTTTTGAGGGTGAATTCGGGTTAAAAAAACTCAGAAAAGGGAGAAGTGCACTTGTTACACCACTTTCAGCTCTGATATTTTACTTTAAAGCTGAGAGCGTATTCGAGATCAACCGGGCTGCTAAAATAGTGGAGAGGGCAAAAAATTTCGAGGAAGCTAACTCGCTTTTGCACGCTGAGGGAATTCTAACTGAATATGATTTTGAAAGGGCTGTTTCTGGAGAGCTTTAGTCCTTAAGCAGTTCGGTGAGGTCAATCTCCTCCTCTTCGAAACTTAATTCCTCATCCTCTTCAATTTCAAATTCTTCCTCCTCTTCTTCCAGCATCCTCTCCTCAAAATAAAACTCGTAGCTCTCCATCACTTTTTCCACTGCCTCCCTTACAGCTCTTCTGTACTCCTCAAGGTCAGTGTTGTAGATTTCCATTGCAAGTCTGGCAGTATCGCTCTCACCTTTTTTCATCTCCTCTATCCTTTTCAGAGTTTGAACTGCAGTTTCTATCACCCAGTAGTCTTTCGATTCCGGATCAGCCACGCTTATCATCTCAGGGCGGAGGGTGACGAACTTCCTTGTTTCGCCCTCAAAAACTCTTACCTTTGCAGTGATGGCGACAGGGGTTAGAAGGTCAATTTCTTCAATCGCTTCGTAAGCTTCTGGCTGGTATTTTCCGATGTAGCCTATGAAAGCACCGGTGTGATCAGCCACGCGAATTCTATAAATGTTTCCATCCTCACCCCTTTCCTCCATATCCGTAAGAACGCCTATGATGAAAACTCTACTGCATTTCAGTCCGAGAGGAGTCAGAACGTAAAGGGGACTTTTCTCCGACTCATCTCT
>CAZZLE010000189.1:0-7012 GCA_964654595.1 uncultured archaeon
AGGAAAGTTTAAAATCTGATTCACCAACAAAAGCTGAGCCGGGGTTGCAGAGCCAGGCCACTGCGGGAGACTCGAGATCTCCTGGGCAATCGCCCGCGTGGGTTCGAATCCCACCCCCGGCGCTGATTACTGTCCAAGGAACCAGGTTTTATAAACAAGTGGAAAACCTTTAAAAAATCAAAACTATTGAACTTGTGAAGGTCGCAATTATCGGAGGTGGAGCGGCAGGGATGAGTGCAGCTTCGAGAGTTAAAGCTTTGCAGCCTGGGTGGGATGTTAAGGTTTTCGAAAAATCGAGGTGGGTAAGCCATGCTCCGTGCGGAATTCCATTTTTCGTTGGAGGAGCTGTTGAGAAATTTGATGAGCTTTGCGCTTACGATACAGACTACTTCAGGCATGAGAGGGGTATTGACGTCCATACCTGTGCGAGGGTTGTTGAGGTCAATGATGGAATTCTGAGGGTGAGTGAGGGTGGAAGGGAAACGACTTATGAGTGGGATAAGCTGCTGTTTGCTACCGGCTCAAAAGCAGTAAGGCTCGGTGTTGAGGGAGAGGATCTGGATGGTGTTATTTACGTTGATGACATAGAAAATGCCGAGAGAGTTAAAATTGAGGCTGCTAAGGTTGATAATGTGGTTGTTGTTGGTTCGGGCTACATTGGAGTGGAAATGGCCGATGCAATCACCGGTCTTGGAAAAAACGTAACCGTTATTGAGGTCATGGAGCGTCCCCTGCCTGAATACGACGCAGAGATTGCTGCAATAATCAAATCAGAGATGGAAAAGTATGTAAATCTAAGATTGAGTGAGAAGGTTTTGGCTTTTGAGGGGAAGGAGAGGGTTGAGAGAGTCATTACGAACAAGGGCGAGTATTCCTGTGATCTTGCAATAATAGCAGTCGGCGTTGTCCCGAACACGGACCTTGCAAAAGGTCTGGTTGAGCTGGGAGTTAAGGGAGCAATTAAGACGAACAGCAGGATGGAGACCAGCAGGGAAAATATATACGCTGCTGGAGACTGTGCTGAATCAATCAACGTCGTTACCGGAAAGGAGGACTGGATTCCTCTTGCCGCTCCGGCAAACAAAATGGGGTATGTTGCGGGGGTTAACATGGCTGGATTTGAAATGCATTATCCGGGATCGCTGAAAAGTCAGCTAACAGGTTTTAAGAACATTGAAATAGGAAAGGCTGGTCTGAGCGAGAATGAAGCAATAAGGCAGGGATATGAAGTAGTTTCAGCTTTCATAACTTCAAGAACCTCTGCTCGCTATCTTCCGGGCGGGTTAATTCACCTGAAGGTTGTTGCTGACAGAAAGGGAAAACTCCTTGGCATGCAGGCTGTTGGCAAGGATGTGGCAATGAGAGTGTATGCAGCTTCAGCTCTGTTGTATAAAAATGGTGATGTGAAAGATCTGTTCTTCACGGACTTCCCGTACTATCCGCCTGTATCAAGGGTCTGGGATCCGCTTGTTGTTGCTGCGAGGAATATCTTCAGGAAGCTTGGGATGCCTTAGCTACTCGTACTCTATTGTTGCTGGAGGCTTTGGGGTAATGTCGTAGACAACTCTTGATACGTTATCAATCTCGCCCGTAATCCTGAGCGCTATCCTCCTCAGCTTTTCGTATTCTATTTTTATCGGGTCTGCAGTCATCCCGTCTCTCGACTCCACAGCCCTGATGGCTATTACATACCCCCAAACTCTAACATCTCCCTTCACACCCGTTGCTCTGCCAATTAGTGCAGCAAAGCACTGCCATTTCTCGTAGTCAGCAAGCTCTTCCTCAACAATTTTGTTTGCCTTCCTGACGATCTCAATCTTCTCCGGAGTTACCTCTCCGGAAACTCTTACAGCCAGACCCGGACCGGGAAAAGGCATTCTTTCTGAAATCTCCTTTGGTAAGCCAAGGTATCTCGCAACCTCTCTTACCTCATCCTTGTAAAGCTCCCTGAGCGGCTCTATAACGTCCTTGAATTTGTAACTGGTCGGAAATCCACCAACGTTGTGGTGACTTTTTATCCCTCCATGGCTCTCGATGATATCCGGATAGATGGTTCCCTGAATCAGATATTCTGCGTTGTGCTCTTCTGCAACCCTTTCGAATATTCTGACAAAGAGCTCACCTATTACCTTTCTCTTTTCTTCAGGGTCTGTGATTCCCTTAAGCGCCCTGAAGAATTCATCCTTTGCATCTACGAAGACAAGTCCCATTTTTCCGAATATTTCCCTGATCCTCTCAGGTTCACCCTCTCTCATCAACCCTGTATCAACAAAAACAGGAATGAGACGGTCTCCTATGGCTTTATGAGCTAAAACCGTACAGACTGAGCTGTCCACACCGCCTGAAAGTGCTATTATTGCCTTCCCATCCCTTACTTTATCTCTAATTTCTTTAATTGCCTTTTCAACGAACTCCCCTACATTCATCACATCTCCTCCTTCCTGTATTTCAGTGCAGCCTTCAAAAATCCAACGAAAGGTGGAGAAGGTTTATAGGGTCTGGATCTGAACTCCGGATGGAACTGGGTTGCAAGGAAAAAGATGTGATCCGGAAGTTCTGCGATTTCCATTCTTCTACCTCCATCTGAGTAGGCGCTAAAAACAAGTCCCTTGCTCTCTATTTCATCGATGTATTCTGGATTGACTTCAAATCTGTGCCTGTGCCTCTCAATGACTTTCTCACTGCCGTAGAGGCTGTATGCGAGTGTTCCGGGCTTTATCGTTACCTCAATATCTCCCAGCCTCATCGTTCCTCCCTTTTCATTAACTCCCCTCTGATCCGGTAAAAGATCGATAACTGGATGGGGGGTGTTTTCGTCAAGCTCGGTGCTGTTGGCATTGCTGAGACCAACGACATTTCTTGCAAACTCTATTACAGCAAGCTGAAATCCAAAACAGATTCCTAAGAAGGGTATGTTATTTTCTCTCGCGTATTTAATTGCTTTAATTTTTCCCTCAGCCCCTCTCGGGCCGAAACCACCTGGCACCAATATTCCATCAACGTCAAAAGTGAAATCGTCAACTCTCTCCACATCCTCGCTGTCAACCCAGACAATTTTAACCCTGCATCCCGCTTCTATCCCTCCATGCTTTAAAGCCTCCTTGATGCTGAGATAGGCATCCCTCACGTTAACGTATTTTCCCACAATTGCTATTGAAACTTCCTCGTTCAGTGTTTTCATTCTCTTTACCATCTCCTCCCATTCCTTTCTGTTCTCTCTTGGCTTCAAATTCAGCTTTTTCATAAGAAATTCATCAAGCCTCTCCCTCCTGAAAATAAGAGGTACCTCATAAATATCCTCTGCATCCTCGTTGCTTATAACCGCCTCCTCCTTCACGTCGCAGAAAAGGGCTATTTTTCTCTTTGTTGAGGGTTTAAGCCTTTCCGAGCACCTTCCAACTATTACATCCGGATGAAGGCCGAGCTCCCTCAGCTCCTTAACGCTGTGCTGTGTTGGTTTTGTTTTTTGCTCACCGCCAGCATCCAGCGGAACCAGAGTCACATGGACGAGGGCAAAGTCTTCATCCCTCTCCTCATTGTGCATCTGCCTTATTGCCTCAAGAAATGGCATCCCCTCTATGTCACCAACCGTTCCTCCAATTTCAATGAGGCATATCTCAGCATTGCTCTCCTCAGCAACTCTTCTCACCCAGTTTTTAATCTCATCTGTGACATGGGGGATGATCTGGACAGTTTGACCAAGGTAATCCCCCCTCCTCTCCTTTTCGATTACCTTTCTGTATATCTTGCCGGTTGTGATGTTGTGGTCTCCCGTAACTTCTTCTCCAATAAACCTTTCATAGTGACCGAGATCAAGGTCAACCTCAGTTCCATCTTTGAGAACGTAAACCTCCCCGTGCTGGAAGGGATTCATGGTTCCAGCATCTATATTGATGTACGGGTCTATTTTAATGGGCACAACCCTGTAACCCATGTCCACGAACAACCTGCCAATTGAAGCGGAAGTGATACCTTTGCCAAGTCCGCTCATCACACCTCCGGTGACGACTATGTACTTCATTTTCTCAACTCCGGTGGACGCAGATCAGGTATTCCGTCTTCAATTGGAAACTCTTCCTTGCAGCTACTGCAAACAAGCTTTCCGGATATTATCTCCTCATCATTTTCTTCGATAACCTCCAGCTCCAGATCAGACTTGCAGAGAGGACAGGCAAGAATTTCAAGGAGTCTCCTTTTCATGAACACTGTTTGAGGTATGAGTAAATAATGGTTTCCGCCTAAACTTTAAATACTCCCCAAAAACCTAACACATGGATTTCAGGAAAGAGAAATTGCAGCTCCTCTTTATCTCATTCCTTTCCTTGCCTTGGCTTATTTCTTTCATCCTTAATTATCACCATCCCCCTCTAATTCAGACCTTTCTATCCGGCATGGCTGTTGTTTCTGCAAGCTTTCTCATTTCATGGGCGGCAGAGACAGCCGAAAAGGATGTTCCGAGATCATTCAGTCTCGCAGTTGTTGCCCTTCTTGCGGTGCTGCCGGAATACGCTGTGGATGGATACTTCGCATGGATGGCGGGAAGGGCTGGCGGGGATTACGTGCACTACGCAACTGCCAACATGACGGGAGCAAACAGGTTGCTGGTTGGTATCGGCTGGTCGCTGATAGCTTTTCTCGCATTCAAGGCAATGAAGACCAGAGAAGTTGAGCTTGATGAAGGAATCAGGCTTGAAATATTTTTCCTTCTGCTTGCAACACTCTACGCGTTCACCCTACCTCTTAAGAATAGCATCTCACCATTTGATGCAATTGTTTTTGTTTCTCTATTCGCGTTTTACGTATTCCTCGCCACAAAGGCTGAGAGAGAAGAGGTTGAGATGTATGGGGTTCCGGCATATCTGTGCACTCTGAAAACAGAAAAAAGGCGGTCAGCTGTTGTTTTACTTTTTCTATTTGCAGGTTCAGTTATCCTGATGAGTGTTGAAGCCTTTGCAGAGGGTTTGCTTGAAACCTCAAAAATATTTGGAATAGATGAGTTTCTGGCGGTGCAGTGGATCGCCCCTCTTGCCAGCGAGTCCCCCGAGCTAATTGTTGCTTCCTACTTTGTAAAGAGATTGAGAGTTACTGCATCAATGAACGCCCTGATATCATCAAAGGTAAATCAGTGGACCCTGCTTATTGGTACAATTGCAGTAATTTACAGCATCTCCGCCTTCAAGCTCCAGAGTCTTCCATTAGATGAGAGGCAGAGTGAGGAGGTTTTGCTGACAGCCGCCCAATCACTTTTTGCGGTGGCAATTCTCCTGGATCTGAAGATAAGCTGGAAAGAAGCTTTAGCCCTGTTCATCCTTTTTACAGTTCAGCTAATTTTTCCGGGTGTGGAGGTTAGATACATTATCTCGGCAGTTTATATTATTCTTGCACTTCCAATTCTCATCAGGAAAAGGCAGGAGGTCGTGAAGAGTTTCAGAACCGTGAGAGGGCTTATTTCCTGAGCATTTTAACGACTTCTTCAAATGACATGCTTTCAATTTTTTCTGCCAGCTCAAAAGCCTCCTCAAGGTTGGCTTTTTTGATGTATCCAAGTTCCCTGAGTATTTTTCTTGCCTGAACCTTCGCTGCAGAGATGTTTTCACTGACCTTTACAAAAATCATTACCGGGTCACTAAGAAGCACACCTGAATAACTTTCAGTCTGGAAAACGAGCTCTTTAATCTCAAGTGTCTCTACAATTTCTTTAATCGCTTCCAGATATGAAATAGCAACCTTAGAATTTCCTTTTATTTTATCCCCCTCAATGTATGCGTACTCAGCCTCCATTTAAGACCTCCTCAAACTTCCTGAGGCACCATTTAACTCTTTCCTCCTCAACAACTGCCAGAATGTATTTTCTTCCATCCCTTTTGAAAACCACGTACTCATCATTAATCGCAAGGTATCCCTTAAACTTCTCCGCCGGAACGAGAGTGTCAACAAGCTCTCTCAACTCAGCCGCAAATTCTGAGTCCATACCAACCGCTGATATCTCATCCGAGAATACAGCAATTTTTTCTACGTTAATTTTCTTTGAGACTTCTTCAGCCCTCACTGCTTTAACATCAGGGCTAAATTAATAAACTTTTTTCGTCATGGATGCTGGATACACCTTCTTTCATCTCAAAAAATTATTTTTTGAAAAGTTGATTTTTGAAAGTAGCTCAAAAAGTCAGAGCGGAAGATTTTTCAACTATATTCAAAAAATGCCTTATGCTTTTCACATCGGTAGAAACTGAGAAGCTGAAAATGAGGAATCGCATTGTAAGGTCAGCAACCGCAGAGTCAATGGCAACAAAGGAAGGATTCGTGACTGATGAGTTGATAGAACTTTATAAGAAGCTTGCAGAAGGCGGAGCTGGCACAATCATTACAGGTTACATGTTTGTAAGCGAAGATGGTAGAGCATCATACAGGATGACGGGTATAAGTGACGAAAAGCACGTTAACGGACTGAGAAGACTTGTTGGAGAGGTAAAAAGGGTTGATGACGTGGTCTTCATTGCGCAACTTGCTCATGCGGGAAGACAGACAATCCTCGGCAATGCAATCGCTCCCTCAGCTGTAAAAGACCCCTACACCGGCGTAGAACCAAGGGAGATGACCAAGGAGGATATTGAAAGAGTTATCGCCGCATTCGCAAATGCTGCCTTTAGGGCTGAGAAAGCCGGCTTTGATGCCGTGCAGCTTCACGCAGCCCATGGTTACCTGTTAAGCGAGTTCATATCCCCTCACACCAACAGAAGGAAGGATGTGTATGGCAGAGAGAGAGCGAAAATTCTGCTCGATATTTTTGAGAGAATCAGGGAGAAAAGCAGAATCCCGGTAATGGTCAAGATGAACGCCTGCGATTTCGTTCCGGGAGGTCTTGAAGTTTATGAAGCCGTGAAGATAGCAAAGCTACTTGATGATGCAGGATTTGAGATGATAGAAGTGAGCGGAGGAATGTACGAGTCGATCTACCACAATCGCTACAATGTTATAAGTCAGAAGGTGGCAAAAAGCGGTGAGGGCTATT
>CAZZLE010000190.1:0-1634 GCA_964654595.1 uncultured archaeon
GAAATCATCTATGCTCTGATCGAAACCTTCGTAAAGTGGAGGGAAGAGGAGAGGCTTGCAAGAGAGAGGCAGAAGGTTGAGGCGCTTATCAAGCCTGGTAAAATCAAACTTCTGAAGGAGTTCATATTCAGGAGAAGCAAGCCTGCCATTGTGGGTGTGAGAGTTCTTGCGGGAGAGCTGAGAAGGGGCGTGGATTTAATAAAGCCCGATGGAACAAAGGTTGGTGCGGTAAGAACCATGCAGAAGGAGGGTAAAAACATTGCCGTTGCCTCTGCAGGAGATGAGGTTGCCATAGCGATCGAAGACGTAACCATAGGCAGGCAGCTTGAGGGAGATGAGGTGCTTTACGTTGATGTTCCAGAGAGGCATGCAAAGGTTATTGAGAGAGACCTGATGGACTCACTCGATGAAGAAACGAGAAAAGCTTTCATTGAGTTTCTGGAGATTAAAAGGAAGGAAAACCCCTTCTGGGGCAAGTGATTAGAGCATGATCAGCATCTTCTGAGCCTGATTACAAAAACTGACCCTTTTGGCCTGTTGTCTTCAACCCAGATTTCTCCTCCGTATCTCTCCACTATTTTTCTGGCAATGTAAAGTCCCAAACCTGTATGAGCGGTTTCTCCGTATTTGAAACCCTGGTCAAAAATCTTTTCCTTGATCTCATCGGGTATGCCAACTCCAAAATCCGCAATTCTTATTTCACACCATTCGGGGGTTTCTGATATCACGATTTCAACCCTGTCTGTACCGCTGTGGATAAACGCGTTGTTCACGATATTCTCCACAGCAGATCTCAGCCCATCATCAGCAAGGGCTTTTCCTTCCCCATAAATTGAAACTCCATCAAAGGATTTTGCAATCTCCGCAACGATTTCTCTGACATCCATGCACCTGAGTTCTCCTGATTTTACAGCATCCTCAAAGGCTCTCATATTGCGAACAATGTGCACAGCTCTGTTGATGGATGCCAATGCTTTGTTCAGGTATTCTTTATCGTTATCATCCATGCCAATCTCCAGGAAAACAGTTGCAGAAGTCAGGGCGTTCAGGACATCGTGTCTGAGCGTTTTGTTTATAAGCTCAAGCATCGAAGCAAGCTCCTCAATTCTTTTTCTTTCTTTTTCAAGCTCCGTGATGTCAACAACACTGCCAAGAACCGCTCTCTTACCCTCATATGTTATGGAAGTGACGTTCTCGTAAATGTAAGGTTCAGTATCTTTTCCTTTCAGCATCTCTATTGCCATTTTTCTAACCCTTTCCCTGTCCTCTTCCAGAACAATCTCAAGACTTCTCCTGCCATACATTCAGGCTTGTTAACCCGATGTTTGAACGGATCACAGGTTATTCTGCGGATGAGCTTTACCATTCACCAGTATATACTGCCCCGCAGAGGAGTAGTTGAATATATTTCTGAAAAGCTCCTCCTTCTCTTTTAGTTTCAGTTCCAAAATTTTACTGTCAGTAATGTCCAAAGCAAAGGCCATTACAGATTTCTTCCCCTCCCATTCTATTGCTCCTCCGGCAACGAGTGTCCATCCTTCACTCCCATCTTTCCTTAATATCTTCAACTCGTAAACTGGTCTTTCCCCCTCAAGTCTTTTCTTCATCATTGCCTCAGCCAGCTCATGGTGATC
>CAZZLE010000191.1:0-1568 GCA_964654595.1 uncultured archaeon
TTGGGGCCGATTACCTTAAGTCAGGCTGGTGGAGGAAAGAGGGACACAGAGTTGTTCTTGAAGATCTGGATGATGTTTTAAGTCTTAAACCCGAAATTGTTGTTTTCGGAACCGGAGCGAATGGTAGAGTGGTGGTGGATAAGGCGGTGATTGAAAAGCTGAAAGAGTATGGAGTGGAGGTTGTGATTGAGAGAACCGATCAGGCGGTAAAAACGTACAACAGACTTTTGAGAGAGGGTAAAAAAGTCATCCTCGCAGCCCATCTGACATGCTAAAGTTTTTTAAATATTGCATCTGCTTTACGGCATGTTCAAAAGGGAAACGAAGGACTTCATCAACATTGATCCGCTCCAAACTGGAGGTAAGCTGACGGAAGATGCGAGGAAGGCACTGATTGAGTGGGGAGATGGTTACAGCGTTTGCGATTTCTGCACAACGGGAAGGCTGGATGAAATAAAAACTCCCCCCATACACGATTTCGTTCACAACCAGCTTCCTGAGTTTCTGGGCTGTGACGTTGCGAGGGTCACGAACGGGGCGAGGGAGGGAAAGTTTGCCGTCATGCATGCTCTCGCAAAGAAAGATGCCTGGATCGTTATGGATGGTAACTGCCATTATTCCAGCTACATTGCTGCAGAGAGGGCGGGATTAAACATAGCTCTGGTTTCCAGAACAGATTATCCCGAATACGCAATAACTCCAGAAAACTTCGCCCAGACTCTGGAGGAGACCAAGAGAAAAGGTGAGGTGGTTCTTGCCCTACTCACGTATCCGGATGGAAACTACGGAAATCTTCCAGATGTAAAGAAAATTGCCAGAATTTGCTCTGAATATGACGTTCCACTGCTCGTAAATGGCGCTTATGCGGTTGGAAGAATGCCTGTAAGTCTGAAGGAGATTGGGGCGGACTTCATTGTCGGCAGCGGTCACAAGAGCATGGCTGCATGCGGACCGGTTGGCGTTCTGGGTATGAAGGAAGAATGGGAGAGTGTTGTTCTAAGGAGATCAGAAAAGTACCGAAACAAGGAGATTGAGCTTCTCGGATGCACGGCAAGAGGAGCGACAGTGGTGACGCTGATGGCATCATTTCCGCACGTCAGGGAGAGGGTTAAGAAATGGGATGCTGAGGTGAAAAAGGCGAGAAATTTTGCAGCAGAAATGGAGGAGCTTGGAATAAGACAGCTCGGAGATAAACCGCACAACCATGATCTGATGTTCTTCCATGCTGAGGTTCTTTACGAGATATCGAAAAAGGTAAAGGATGGGAGGTTTTTCCTCTACAGAGAGTTAAAATCCAGAAGGATACACGGCATAAAGCCCGGACTTACAAGATTCTTTAAACTGTCAACATACGGACTTAAAGAAAGCGAGATTGAATACGTGCTGAACGCTTTCAGGGAGATAGTGGAGAAATATCAGAAGTAATAGTAGTACTCACCTGCAGTCTTCTGCTCCCTGTCGAGCCTTGAACCAGGTTTATTTACTCTCGGTCTCTTTGTTTCTTCATCCCTCCTGAAAGTTATGCCCAGCTTTGAAAGGAAGAGGTTCATCCCCTCTCTCATTCCCTT
>CAZZLE010000192.1:0-4227 GCA_964654595.1 uncultured archaeon
CAAGCAGAAGACGGCATACGATATCGGTCTCGGCATTCCTGCTGAACCGCTCTTCCGATCTAGAACACTTCTTAAATATATCTTTTCACCTGGAAATTATGCTTCTGAAATTACCTTTATGTCAGTGAGCAAACTCCTTAAATCTCGGGGGATACTTGAAAACATGAAACCCGGTTCGCTGGCTTCAAGCCCCAGCAAGCTTAAAATCATGAACCTTCTTGCCAAGAAAGAGCTGACGAAGGAAAAAATCACAAAGCTCACAAGAATGCCGGAAAACCTCGTGAGCAGCATCCTTGATGAGCTTATCAAAGATGGATTTGTTGAGGAAAAGGAGGGTGTTTACTCTGCAACTGAAGAAGGTAAAAAAGCCCTTAAGACTCTGAAGTTTTAAGATGCTGAGGGAAAGAGAAGAGGGTAATGAGAAAGTATTCATCCTGAGAGATTTGATTGAAATCAGAATTCCGAAGGAAATTTACAGAAGACTGGAGAAAAGGTACTCGAAAGAGCATGTAATCTCTTTTGCCGAAGAAAAGAGAGTTCTGAACAGGGTAACGGGAAGAGAGCTTGTTTTTGTCACGAAGGAGAGCGGGATTCCTCTGCTGGGTCATTCTGCTTTCGGAATAATTGACAGGGGAACTAACCTTCTGCAGGTGAGGAACATAACTGGCTGCAATCTTAACTGCATCTTCTGCAGCGTAGATGAGGGCAGAAACAGCAAAACAAGGAATGCTGACTTCATAGTGGATCCCGACTACATGCTCGAGGAGCTTGAGAGGGTTGTTGAGTTTAAAGGTGAGGGTGTGGAGCTTCACCTTGATGGACAGGGGGAGCCTTTCCTTTACCCCTACATGGAATATTTCCTTGAGAGGGCCAGCAAAATAAAGGGTGTTAATGTCATCTCGATACAGAGCAACGGCACACTGTTGAATGATAAAAAAATTTCGGCCATAGAAAACCACGTTACGAGAATAAATCTCTCAATAAGCTCTCTTGATGAAAAAACTGCTAAAATGCTGCACGGTGCATACAGTGTCAGGAAGGTAAAGGAGGTAGCGGAGATGATTGCAAACAGCAAAATGGACCTGCTGATAGCTCCAGTTTGGGTTCCGGGATACAATGACAGGGAAATTCCCAGAATTATAGAGTTTGCACTCGAAATCGGTGCGGGGAAAAAGTGTCCACCTCTTGGAATTCAGAAATACATCCCGTATCGCTACGGAAGGAAAGTCGGAGAAAGCATGCCTTTCAGGGAGTTCTACCAGAGGCTGAGGGAGTACGAGAATGAATACGGAGTTAAGCTGGTTTTAAGCCCGAAGGATTTTGGAATGGAAAAAAGACCAAGGCTGGAATGTCCCTTCAGAAGAGGAGAGAGGGTTAGGGCAAGAATAGTGTGTGAGGGTAGGTTGAAAGGTGAAAAAATCTGTGTTGCGAGGAACAGGAGTATTGCTGTCAATACAGACAGGAAGGCTGGAGACGTAGTGGAATTTGAGGTTGTGAGCACAAAAGACGGGATAGTTGTCGGTGTGGAAAGGTAAAAGTTTTGAAAATGAAGCACCTTGAGTTCAAGCTTAAATACGCTAAAGCTTTGATGGAAGGCGAAAAAAAGCTCACCATCAGAAAGTGGACGAACCTCAAGGAGGGAGATGAGGTTCTTGTGCACAGCGGTGGTAAAATTATAGGAAGGGCAAGGATACTGTCTGTTCAGAAAAAACAAATTTCGGAAATAACTGATGAAGAGGCGAAACTTGACGGTTTTCGGGGTGCTGAGGAGTTGAGAAGGGAGATTGAAAGGATGGGATATGATGGAGAGGTCTTTCTAATTCATTTCGATTTCAAACCGCTTGAAGCTGTGAATCCCCACAACCTCTATTATGGAAATGCTGACTTGGAAGAGATTGCAAGAAAGAGTCTCGAAAATCTTGAACTGGATGAGAGAGAAAGGAAGGTGTTGGAAATTTTTTTGAAATACGGAAGCATCAGAAAGGCTGCGAGAAAGCTTGGAGGAGCAAGAAAGAGGGGAGAGATCAGGAAAATTTTAAGGAAGTGCTATAAGGAGCTTCTTGAAAAAGGCATAATGAAAAAATAATTACATTCCAAGCATCTTCTCCTCCCATTTCTTGAGATACGCTGAACTCTGGCTCACGTCTGCAAAAATGCTCGCAGCTCTGTCCACGTCCTCAAGCTCGACTTTCCCTGAGTTTCTCATTTTGGCAAACTCGTATGCAGGGGCGAGAAGCTGCACGGCATATCTTAAGCTTGTCCTCTCCCCAATATCAGTAAGCTTCTCCATCGCCTCATCGCTCAGCATCATCCCGGATTCAGCAGCCCTGATCTCTATAATGGTTCTGATCTCATCCCTGCTGTATGGCTCGGTTGTGATGATCAGCAGCCTGTCGAGTAGGTCGAGGGGAATGCCATGTGGTGCGGTGATATCAGTGCCTCTTATTCTCGAAAAACCTCTGTTTGATGCGAGTATTATTATCGGCGCCATCTCCGACTCCATGGCTCTGTTCATGAAGGCGAAGAGTTCTATATCCATGAGATGCGTTTCATCGATAAACAGAACTCCCGGCACAAGTTCTGCTCTCCCCTCTTCAACGAGTCTCTTTACCTGCTCGTCAACCGCCTGTCTCACTTCATTATCAACTTCTCTGCTTGGCGGGGAGAAAAGGCTGAAAATGCTCGTCCTTCTTGCATTTGCTTCGTCAAGATCGTGAAGAGTAACAACGTACGTGAATTCCTTTTCTTTCTCCACCTTCCCTGAAGGAACCGGCACCACTTCATCATCGCCGAGGTCGTACTTCTTTTTGGCCTTCTCGCTTCTTCCAACCTTGCCGATTCTTCCTGTATCCTTGTCGATGACTATGACATCTCCGATCTCTATTCCCTGAGAGAGAAACTGCATCGCCAGTCTTCCTCCAACACTGAAGGTTCTTTTCTCATCTTTTGTTGCGAGAGTGAGCGTTGCCGATTCAGGAATTTTTTGCATGGGATTGTATGGATTCGGCACCATGTTGTAATCAAGACCCACAACCTCTCCTTCGAGAACTGTTCTCGTCTCCCTTATCCTAACACCAATCGCCTTCCTCATTGCCTGAATAAGGGCTTCGGTCTTCTTCATTTCAGCACTGTAAAACTCGCTCGCTGAAACCTGCACGAAGGGGATATCTTTTCCAAGCTCCTTGCTTATTGCCACAGCTATGGCGGTTTTCCCGGTTCCCGGTGGACCAGCAATCAGTATCCCTCTACCAGCCATCTTTCCTGATTTAATCAACCTTACTATAACTCCCGCTGCTTCTCTTGCCTTTTTCTGCCCAACAAGACCGTCGGCAACATCCTTAGCCCTTAGATTCTCATCCAGTCCAAGTCCCCGGATATGTGAGTGAGCACTTATTCTCTCAAATGTTTGTGTTATCTCCCTGATCTCTCCCGCCATAGCTATCACCAAAATTGGTGGAAAAGTAGGGCTATATAAGTGTATCTGCAGTGGTCACCTCAATGGTCATGAAATCCTCCGCAATTACAGTATTGCTGAAAACCTCCCTCGCCTCTTCAAGTAAGGGTCTTGCATCCTTTGAATAACGGGTGCTTATGTGGGTGAGAATGAGTTTCTTAGCGTTTGCCGCTTTTGCAACCTCAGCTGCTTCTCTTGCTGTGGAGTGACCGCTCTCTACTGCCCATTCCTTCAGGTCTTCCCTGAAGGATGCATCATGGATGAGAAGGTCAGCATTCCTCGCAACTTCAACTGTTCTCTCAGTTGGCCTCGTATCGCCTGTGTAGACCACTTTCCTCCCCTTTTTAGTCTCCCCCAAAACCATTTCAGGGGTTATCACCTTTCCCTTCCAGACTATCGTCTCTCCTTTCGCAAGCTTTGCGTAAAGTGGTCCGGGAGGAATCCCGAGCTCAATCTCTGCCTTTTCTCTGTTAAACTTTCTTCTGTCGTTTTCAATGATGGCGTAGCCAACACTTTTAACTATATGCTCGGTTTTGAATGCGGTGACCTTAAAGTCACCAAAATTCACCTCATCTCCATCTCTCAGCTCCTTCACCTTCACATCAAAGTCGAGCTGATCGTATCCAAAGTAATCAACAAGCACTTTCAGCACCTCAGCTTTCGGGCAGTAAACGTTGAGTTCCCTGTTTCTCTCATTTAAAGACATCGTTCCAATGAACCCGAAATTGTCGTTGAAGTGGTCAGTATGGAGGTGCGTTATGAAAATGTTGTCA
>CAZZLE010000193.1:0-6194 GCA_964654595.1 uncultured archaeon
TGCAGCCTTGTAAACAAGAAGCCTTGCAGCCTCTATGTTCATCCACATATCGGCAAGCTTGAACTGAATGGCCTGATGCTCTATCAGGGGTTTCCCGAATGCAGTTCTCTGCTTCGCATATTCAAGAGCCCTTTCGTAAGCTCCCACCGCCATTCCGAGCTGTACAGCACCAACAAAAACCCTGCTCTCGTTGAAGAACCTCATAAGTTGATAAAATCCGAAGTTCTCCTGTCCAATTATATGTGAATCAGGAACAAAAACATCTTTAAGGTATATCTCAGCTGTATCGTGACAGTTCAATCCCATCTTTTTTATCCTCTTGGCCTCATAACCCTCCCAGTTCGTTTCAACGAGAAAAGCGGTTATTCCCCGATAACCCGCCTCAGGCTGGGTTTTGGCAAGAATAACAACCCAATCAGAGATGCTACCATTTGTTATGAACGTTTTTGTTCCGTTTAGCTTCCACCCTCCATCGACTTTCTCCGCTCTTGTTTTGATGGCCCCGACATCACTCCCCGCATCCGGTTCGGTTATGGCGATGGCTGAGGGGCTCTCCCCCTTAGTAACTTTGGGCAAGTACCTTTCCTTTTGCTCCTCAGTGCCGAAATACTTGACCATCGGACAGCCAAGGGAGGCTGTTAGAACTGCTGAACCTATACTGCTGTCCGCCCTCGTAAATTCTTCAGAAATAATGGCACATCCAAGATAGTCAAGTCCCGCTCCACCGTACTCCTCAGGCACATCAGCAGCCACGTATCCGAGCTTTGCTGCTTTCCTGAATATCTCCCATGGATACTCCCCCTTCTCGTCAAATTCTTTTCCGTAGGGCATAATCTCCTTTTCGGCGAACTCTCTAACGCTATCCCTCAGAATTCTGTGTTCTTCTTCAAGCTCAAAGTTCATGATTTTAATCTCACATTCTCCAATATAAAATTTACCACTTTGGTGTAGATGAGTCAGTAATTTTAGCCAGATCATTCCATAAATTCAGCGTTTTGCTAACAAGTTCTTGCATCTTTAACTTTACGCTGTCAAAAAATTTCAAATTTTCTTTTCCGCCAGCTCTCCTGCATTACTGCCCCATCCTTAATCGAAGAAAGTGTTATTAGATTTGAGAAATAGTTTATTACGGGAGCGGCGGTGGGCGGCTGACCG
This sequence comes from uncultured archaeon, assembly GCA_964654595.1. Classification (GTDB taxonomy): domain Archaea; phylum Halobacteriota; class Archaeoglobi; order Archaeoglobales; family Archaeoglobaceae; genus Archaeoglobus. The sequence continues at coordinate 1,156 of CAZZLE010000193.1, forward strand.
TGAGGAGGAAATTCCCCCCACCCGCAATGGTGGAAAGCCCCCGAGAGGGGGTGGAGGAGGAACAGAAACGATACCGGAATGGGGAAATGCGATGAATCCGGGAGGATGAGGTCACCCGTTTCCGGATGAAACGACCTCCTCCCCACCGGGTGCAACGCGTAAGCGGCTCAGTCTAATGCCGCCGGAACAGAAGGGGGATTACTACCGCCACTCCCAAAATTTTTTGAACCCACAGCCAATTTTAAGCATGCGATGGATGGCGGCAGTTCTCCTCATTGCAGCACTTCTGCTGGGATGCGCTCAGTCTGGACAGCCGGAAAAGATAAGGGTGGGGATACTTCCAATAGAGGATTCCCTTCCTGTAGTGATCGCTGAAGAATCGGGACTTTTCAAAAAGAGTGGGCTTGATGTTGAGTTAATTCACTTTTCAAGTGCGGTTGAGAGAGATGCAGCGTTAACTGCTGGAGAGATTGATGCGGTTATAACCGACCCGCTTGCAGTGATATTGCTGAGAGATAAGGGTTACGATATCAGAATCGCATCACTCTGCCTCGGAAAGACGCCAGAAGAGGGCGTTTTCGCAATACTCGCCTCACCAAACTCTGAAATCAAAGAAGTTGAGGATCTGAATGGAAAGGAAATAGCGGTATCGCTTAACACCATAATTGAGTATGCGCTGGACTTAATGCTCTCTGACTACAACATCAGCTACACCAAAATTTCCATACCGAAGATTCCTGTAAGAATGCAGGCTCTGCTGAACGGAAACATCGAGGTTGCAGTTCTTCCGGAACCTTTGGCGAGCTATGCTGTCAGCAAGGGTGCTAAATTAATTCTGAGCGATGCAATGCTGAACGAGAGCATAACCCAGACAGTTATAGTCTTCAGGGGGGATGTTGAAGAAGAGAAGATTCAGAAGTTTCTGGAAGCCTACAGAGAAGCTGTAAGGGAGATAAACTCGAATAAAGAAAAATACAGGGAGAAGTTCATCGAAATAGCAAGAGTTCCCGAGGATATTGCGAGAAACTATCCTGTTCCCGATTATCCGGAACCGCAGCAGCTCCCGAAGGAGTACTACGAACGTTACCTCAAATGGGCTGTGCAGAGGGGGCTGATTGAGAAGGAAGTACCCTACGAAGAGGTCATCAGATGATCTTGGTGAGAAACGTTTCAAAAAATTTTGATGGCATAAAGGCCCTTGATGGTGTAACCTTCGAGGTTGAAAGAGGAGAAACCTGTGCAATTATTGGCCCATCAGGCTGCGGAAAGTCAACGCTTCTGCTGATTATGGCCGGAATTATCAAACCTTCAGAGGGGGAAGTAAAGGTTGATGGCAGGACAGTTAACTCCCCTCTTAGAAATGCTGCCCTGATTCTTCAGGACTTCGGCCTTTTTCCGTGGAAGACAGTTTACGACAACATAGCTCTCGGTTTGAGGCTCAGGGGTGTTGGGAGAGATACTGAGAAGAGAAGGGTCGAAGAAATCATTAAAAAATTTGGTCTTGAGGGTTTTGAAAAAGCATATCCAAAGCATCTTAGTGGTGGGATGAAGCAGAGAGTTGCGATAGCCAGAGCGATTGCCCTTAAACCTCAAATCCTGCTTATGGATGAACCTCTGTCTTCACTCGACGCTCTGCTGAGAGAGGAGATGCAAAACTTCCTCCTGAATCTATGGAAAGAGACTGGAACAACAATGGTTCTGGTGACACACAGCATAGAGGAGGCGGTTTTTCTTGGAAAAAAGATTGTTGTTCTGACAGAGAGACCCGGAAGGGTAAAGGCGGTTGTGGATAACAGAGAAGCTGGAGATGAAAGTTACAGACACGAAGAGGTGTTTTTTGAGAGATGCAAGCTATTGAGGCAAGTTATAAGGGCTACCTGATAACTTTACTCTCTCTGATATTTTTGTGGGGAGTTGCAAGTTACCTGCTGAAAAATCCTGCCTTACCAAGCCCTGTTGAAGTGCTGGTTCTGATGTTATCTCGCAGGGAGCTGTTAACTCATGCGGCTGTGAGCTTACTCAGAGTTATCTACTCATTAGCTCTGGCACTCTCTCTTGCACTCCCTGCCGGAATATTCAGCCGTGAGAAGGTTGTTGATGTTGCAGTTTCACCGGTAATATACCTTCTCTATCCCATACCGCATATAGTCCTTCTACCCCTCTATATCCTCATTTTCGGAATAGGGGACCTTTCGAGAGTTCTGCTGATCGCAACTATCCTTTTTTTCCAGATAGCTGTCACCACCAGAGATGCTGCAAAGCAGGTTAGCGAGTACTACATATATTCAATCCTTTCCCTGGGAGCATCAAAAATTGACATTTACAGACATGTCATAATCCCGGCAGTTATGCCAAAAATTATGACAGCTTTGAGAATAAGCATAGGGACCGCAATAGCTGTTTTGTTCTTTGCAGAAAGCTTTGCCACAACAAGCGGGCTTGGGTATCTGATAATCGACTCCTGGAGCAGAGCGGATTACAGAATGATGTATGCAGCCATAACCACAATGGCTCTTCTTGGATTTATGCTTTACGTGATTGTTGAGAATGTTGAGAGAAGAGTTTGCAGGTGGCTTTAACGTAACAGCTAAAAACCCAAACAAAATAAAAAAGAAGAATTACTTCTCAAGAACAATCTGGTAGGACTGGAACAGCACTTCGGCGTTCAGCTTACCGTGGACATAGGTTTTGCCTGTCTCAAGGTCGTTTACAGCAATCTGAGCTGGAGCGAAGAGATTCGGGTCTATCTTGTAGAAGTCGTAGTTTGCTGCCTTGAATATTTCATAGAACGGCTTGCCGTAGTCTCTGCTGGTGCAGCTCGGGACGTTCTTCAGTATTTCATCGTACTTCTTGACGGTCAGGAAAACACTTCCGTAGTACATCATGCTGTCATTCGTGGAACCCATGGCTTTGAGGTCATTCTCAAGAATTGGCGAGATTGGACACCTTCCGGCACCGCTAACAATGAGCTTTGGATCATATCCGATTTCATTCATCTTGAAAATTGCTGTTTCGATAATCCTTCCTGAAATCTGCACACTTCCGACAATTGAAGCGGTTGGAGCAACAAGAGCGTACACGTCTTCAGTATCAACATCACATTCCTTGGCTATGTATTCCATGACCTTCTCATCCGGAAGCTGGTTTGCTTCAAGAGCTATTACTGCCACATCCGCATCATCCTCGTACTCTATCTTTTCGTAGGTTTTCTTGGGTTTCAGGGCAAGAGCTCTTGCAGGACCGCTTCCCATGGCGAAGTACTTGTCAACTTTAATCTGCCATCCAGCCTTCTGACTACCAAGGCAGGCGATGGCTGGATGGTCGGTGTACTCGGTAATGAAGGCAAATGGAACGTCATTTATAGTGTCCACCACTATACCAACATCCGCCAGACCACCCATACAGACTTGCGTGTACATTATTCCAGCATCGTAACTTCCCGGCACGTTCACTCCACAGTCCACAACAATGGCACCGTTTTCAAGCTTTTTGGACGCAATTCTCAGCTCTTCTTCGTAATCCAGCATATCCTCGACAATTTCTGCTGCAAGCTCATTCACACTTAACATTTTACCACCTCAAAACACCACTAACACTGGAGTTTTTATTTTTTATCTTTTAATCTTCTTCACACTCAAACTTTCTCACGATCTCTTCAGAACCCATTAGCTTCAGGTATTCCTTCAGCATGCGAGGAAATTTTGCAGCCTCAACGAATCTCAAGCCAAGCCTTTCACTCCACTTCCTTATCCCGGTATCGCTGCTAACAACACCCGCCTCTAACTCCTTGGCTAAAAGAAGAACGTCCAGATCAGGTGCGCTGTCGAGTATGCCCTGCCTCATCACCGCCCTGTACTTGTCTCTGAACTTGGAGATGAGAGACCCAACCTCCTCCTCAATCTTACTCTTATCTTCAAGCTTTGCTGTCATTGCTGAAGATTCGAGGATGTACTCTTCAGCAAGCCTCCTCCCCCTGTTCATCTTCTGTCTTACGGTGATTATGTATTCGTGAAATATTGCAGCCGGAATTTTGACCTCATACCTGTTCGGTGTTTTTTTCACAAGCCATGTGTCGAGTTTGGTGAAAATATCTTCATCACATCCGTATCTTTTCAAAAAACTCGTTAACTCGGTGTAAACTGATGGATAGGGAATGTAGCAACTGATATCAAGTTTAAGCCTTGCAAGAGCTATGAGGTCAAGAATCTCAGCGGCGGATTCACAAAGGGACTCGTAACCTTCTTTTACCCTTAATCCAGCGTCTGTTATTGCTGTTGTATCTAAAACGAACCTCTGCCTCATTCAACAAAAATTTACACGACAATATAAGTAGTTTCTCATGGGCACAGAGCTTTGAAAAGTTTACTTCTCGCGACAATTTCTCTTCTATCACCTTTAAAGCTCCCTAACCAGACTGAAAGCGCTTCTGCGATCTCATTAAGTATCCTTGACACCTTAGACGCAGGAGAAGAAAAAATTATCGGAGTTCCAGTAGTTGCGGACTTTTTTACAGCATCATCGTACGGGATCTCTCCAATAACATTGCCAATTAGCATTTCCACCTCATCAACCTTAACCTCTCCGTTCATTTTTTGATTTACAACGACACCGACAAAGTTGGCCTTTAATCTTTCAGCAATCCGGGGTACTGGAAGAGATGCCTTCAGGGAATCAACATCGAGCTTCATAACAGCCAAAACGGAAGTGGATGCGTGAATGGCCAGTACTGACTCCTCACCAAAACCGCCCGGAAAGTCGAGGAAAAGAATATCTGCTGAATCCGCTACCTTTTCAAGCAAATCCCTAAACCCATTTTTTCGAAATTCCTTGATGCCCATACCGGCAGGTACAACTAAAACTCCTGAAACTCCTCTGTAAAGAATATCGTCAACATCTGCAAACCCTTCAAGCACGTTCTTTGCTGTGAGGGGGACGTCATCAATTCTGCAGATAGAGGATAGAGCAGTTAGAGAGGGATCAAAGTCGATAACAGCCACTCTGTAGCCTTTTTGAGTCATCAGGACTGCTAAATTGGTAAC
>CAZZLE010000194.1:0-2658 GCA_964654595.1 uncultured archaeon
AGATGGGGGGCAATGAAGAGGTTATGAGACGCTTCAGTGAGGTAGTTGAGGTCATCAAGGAGAGGCATGAGGTTAAGGAGGTGAGCATGCCCTCTCTCAAATACGCCCTTGCTGCATACTACATTATCGCAATGAGCGAAGCATCGTCAAATCTGGCCAGATACGATGGTGTAAGATATGGTTTTGCTCTTGAAAGGCTCGATTCATGGAGAAGGTACTTCTCAAAGGTCAGGGCGGAGGGATTTGGTGATGAGGTGAAGAGAAGGATAATGCTCGGAAGCTATGCGTTATCTGCTGGCTACTACGGCAAGTACTACCTTAAGGCTCTGAAGGTGAGAACTCTCGTTATCAGGGACTTCAGGAAAGCCTTTGAGGAATGCGATGTTTTGCTATCCCCCACCATGCCCTCCCTGCCATTCAAGATAGGAGAACTTGCCGATCCACTGACAATGTACAAGGCTGACGTCAACACAGTTCCGGTTAACCTTGCAGGAGTTCCTGCATTGAGTGTTCCGGTTGGATTTGAAAGAGGTCTTCCTGTTGGATTGCAGGTGATAGGAAACTACTTCTCGGAAAACACACTGCTTAACTTTGGCAAGTGGCTGGCTGGAAGATTTGAGGAAAATTAAAGGAAACCAAACTCTGAAAGGTAGTAGTGCAGATTTCCGAGAAATTCGTTTAGGGAGCTGTATGGAACCACAATGCATCCGGCGTGAAAGCGGATAAGGTCGTCAATAAAACTTACTATTACCGGAACAGCTTTTTTTCCAGTTACGGCAGAGAATCTCTCAACCCTCTCTCTGTGCTTTTCGGCTTCTTTTTTGAGCTGCGAAACCCTGTATCTTGATGCTGAGTAAAGCTTTGCATCAAAGCAAAGAACAATGCCGTATCTCTCAGCCACCACATCTATCTCCGATTTTCCCTCCTCATCTTTAAACACATACCTGAATTTTGTGGTAAAGTCATGAGCTTCGCAGATTTTTCTTACTTCCTCCTCAAATTCCTGCCACCTCATCTAACAGCCTTCTTTCCCGCTTCACTCAGCAGTTCCTTCTCCACAAACACGATAGCGTACTTCATCAGCTCATCAAGCTCCTCTTCCTCAGCATTAAATATATCTGCCGGGATGGCAAACTCGGCAAAGCAGTAATCCTTTTCCCCAATAAGAGACTCTGTTTTCTCTTTTCTGAAATCCGTAATGTCGCTTGAAACAACAATGACGACATCATCATCTAAATGCCCCTCAAGAAACCTGAGGAAGCTTTCCTTGCTGAATACATATGCCGGCATGAATTAAGTAGGGCAAAGGGTAAAAATTTTTACCTCAACTCATTTTTGTGGAAATCTACTACTACACCTTCACCGGAAACTGCAGGAAGATTGCTGAAATTCTGGCAGCTGAATTCAAGGGAGAGCTGAGGGAAATCAGGAGCTTCAAACTTCCCTACATTTTATGGCTCATCCTCTCCTTTATTCCTAATCTCGGTGTGAAAATCAACACTCAACCTCCATGCAGCAGTGAAATTGTGCTGTGCTTTCCGAAGTGGACGCTGAACTGTCCTCCTGTTACAGCTTTTCTGAGAAAATATGCGGAGGGCAGGAATATTAAGATGATAATCTGCTTTGGCGGGTTTGATGAAAAGAGGTATGCTGAGTTTTACCGGAAGTTTGCTTTGAAATGCGGTGCCTTAACGGCTGATACCATGCTGGTTAAGAGGAGAGACCTCAAAGAAAATAAAGAGGATGTGAAGAGCAAGCTCATCAATTTTCTCAAATCTTAGCTAACAGCCATTTCAACGCAGCTTCTAAGATCACCGAATCGAACGTTAACCCTTCTGTTTTTCGGGAGATAGTGCAGGGCCTTTCCTGAATTCACCATAACACAATCAAATTTTGAAGTTGCTGGAGAAACAACCATGCACGTGTCCGAGAAAACCTTAACACCAAGTTCCTCCAGCTTTTTTACCAGATTCTGATTTTTCATCACGACTTCTCTTGCGGTGAAAACCCAGAACTCCCTCCTCACTTTTCTTCCACCGAGAATGTTAAGAATGATCTCGAGCTCCCTGGGTGAGGCATGCGGGCAGCCAACAGTCACAAGGTCAGGTTCGCATCCCTTTTCGAATTTGCCCTCAATCTCCATTCTCTCTTCCGGGACATTAAAGTCCTTCCATTCGGGGGTAACTCCTTCTGCATGGAACATTACGGTATTTCCTGTTGCAGCAAGCGCCGCACCCAGAAGCTTTAACTCCTCTTCCGCCACACTCCTCTCGAAAATGAAATACGGCACCTCATCTCTCAGCATTTTCCCCGCTTCGTATCCCGCAGCAGCCAGATCTCCCCTGATTCTCACAGCAATCGTCGGTGCCCTGTTCTCTTTTATATGCATCCCGTAGTAGGGAATTTTTCCAATTATCGCTGCAGCAATTGCCGAAACCCCACTCTCTCTGTTCGTCCTTGCTCCTATGAGGGAATTGGCGTAAACGATGGCCGAACTCTCAGACCAGGCAAGATGATCCCCGAAATTCGGTTTCAGGAGGTAGTATGGGGTGCAGGTCAGTGTCATCCTAACTCCCAGCCTTTCAAAGACCCTAAGGATCCGCATCTGCTTGCAGTAGAATTCTTCTTCAATTCCCATCTCCCTCCATCTCTCCAGAT
>CAZZLE010000195.1:0-1830 GCA_964654595.1 uncultured archaeon
CTTTGTGCCTCGATAACCTCATCCCGAGCTCCTGCTGCTCTTTGCGTGCTTCCCTCCCTCTCCCCCCGCTCCCCTTTCTAACCCCCTCTGGTTTTGATCCTCGCCCCTTTCTTCCTCCGTAGATCGTTCTCAGCCTCTCGATGCCGACAGGACCATCTATGTAAACTCTTCTGAATACCGAGGCGAGCCTTAAATACCACCAGTCATCCTGCTCCGGACTCCTCTCCTTGTGAACACCCGTTTTCACGTAATTTGCCCACTCAGGAGGAGCAACCATGTCCTTCAGCTTCTCGGCAACCCTCTTAATTAGCAAATCTGCCGGAACATCATACACTGTTGCCATTATCTTCACCTCTCGAAGGTTAGCACGAAACCTCTGAAATCAACGAGCCTGCCCCTGACTTTTGAAGCTATTTCCCGGGCAAGCTCCTTTTTATCCTTACCGGATGATTCTCTGAAATTGCGGAGCATTCTAACCTTAACTGCTCCACGCTTCTCAAGCTGGAAATTTATCTCGTTTATTAAGCTTTCCGTCACACCGTTTTTTCCAACATTTATCTTAACAACATCCTTCACCATGCACCTTCACCGATACCTGCCTTACCAGACCCTTACAACCGGGCTGTCTAAAAAATTTTTCATGGGAAGAGTGGTGGTGTTTTAAGTCCGAGGGTTTCATCAAAGCCCATCATCAGGTTCATGTTCTGAACTGCCTGCCCAGAAGCTCCCTTAACGAGATTGTCTATGGCGGAAACAACCACAACCCTGTCTTCTCCGGCATGTAAGGAGATATCACAGAAGTTGCTTCCCCTAACCTGACTGAGAGAGACACTTTCCTGAATTCTGACAAAGAAGCAGTCCCTGTAGAAGTCCTCGTAAATCTGATGAAGCTCATCCCTCAAAAGCTCTCCCCGCAAGAAGATATGAGCGTTGGTAAGAATTCCTCTCGAACCCGGAAAAACCTGAGGAGTGAAGGAGATTTTAATGTCCTGCTGAAGCCTGCCAAGCTCCTGAACCATCTCATAATAATGGCGGTGCTCTGTAATTTTGTAGGGAACCACTGACTCATGGAGGTTGGGGTAGTGCGTGAATGAAGATGGAGACTCCCCTGCCCCTGTGATACCGCTCTTGCAGTCAAAAACCACTCTCTCAATCAGCTCAAGTTTTGCAAGCGGTGCTGCGGCAAGAATTGTGCCTGTGGGATAGCATCCCGGGTTTGCCACCAGGTTTGCCTTTTTTATTTCATTCCTGTGAAGCTCGGTCAAACCGTAAACAGCTTCAACATAGCCCTCATGCTTTTTGCCGTAAACTTTTTCGTAGGTTTCTCTGTCCAGCCTGTAGTCGGCAGAGATGTCAACAACTTTTATTCCACCATCCAGAAGTCCGGGAACGTACTTCATAGCCTCTCCATGAGGAACTGCTGTAAAGACGAAATCACAATCCATGAAGTTTCTTAATTCAGGGCTGCAGAACTCCAGATCGTAAAATCCCTTCAGAAATCTGTGAACCTTCCAGATTTTCTGACCCTCGTATCTTCTTGATGATGCTGCAATCACCTCAGCTTCAGGGTGGTTAGCGAGAATTCTGAGCAGTTCCGAACCGGTATATCCGCTTGCGCCAATAATCCCTACCTTCATGAGGAAAGAGTTAAGAGGCAAAATAAAGAGTTTTCTGAGATGTCAAAAATAGAAGATGCATTAAAAGATGCTGAGGATGGCGTTCTTATATCACTGCATGTTTCCGCAAATTCGAAGGAGGTCTCATTCAGCTACAATGAATGGAGGAGGGTAATCGAGGTTAAAATAAAGAGCCCTGCAATGGAGGGCAAGG
>CAZZLE010000196.1:0-6286 GCA_964654595.1 uncultured archaeon
TTGTTGACATGAAGGACGTTGAAAGTGCCGTGAATATTGTGGCAAGGGCAATAGAGACTTCAAGAGACTACTTATAAGGAAATTTTTTATTTCGAAGAACAGGGGGAAAAGTAAAAAACAGTTTCTTAGAGGTGATGTTAATGAAGATCTGGCTCATCGGTGCTTATGGCATAGTTTCCACCACAGCGATGATTGGAGCTGAAGCAATAAAGAAAGGTATCACTTCCAGAATAGGTCTTGTTTCGGAACTGCCTCATTTTGAAGGGTTAGAAAGGTATGCTCCATTCTCATTCGAATTTGGTGGGCATGAAATTAGAATGCTTGACAATGCATATGAGGCTGCAAAGGAGCACTGGGAGCTGAACAGACATTTTGACAGAGAGATTCTCGAGGCTGTTAAAGAGGAGCTTGAGAGCGTGGTGGCAAAGAAGGGGACTGCACTGAACTGCGGTAGCGGAATAAAGGAACTTGGTGATATAAAAACCCTCGAAGATGAAGGACTGAGTCTTGCAGAAATTGTCTTGAGGATTGAGGAAGACATCAAAAGCTTTGCCGATGATGAGACTGTGGTTGTAAACGTTGCCTCAACAGAACCTTTGCCAAGATACAGCGAGGAATACCACGGCTCTTTAGAAGGATTTGAGAGGATGATCGATGAGAACAGAAAGGAGTTCGCTTCAGCCAGCATGCTGTACGCCTATTCAGCCTTGAAGCTCGGCCTTCCATACGCGAACTTCACACCAAGCTGCGGTTCATCAATTCCAGCTTTAAAAGAACTTGCAGAAAAGAACTGCGTTCCGCATGCGGGTAATGATGGCAAGACCGGAGAGACCATGGTGAAAACAACCCTTGCACCAATGTTTGCCTACAGGAACATGGAGATCGTGGGGTGGATGAGCTACAACATTCTCGGAGACTACGATGGAAAGGTGTTATCCGCAAGAGAAAACAAGGAAAGCAAGGTTCTGAGCAAAGATAAAGTTCTTGAAAAAATGCTCGGCTACTCTCCATACAGCATTACTGAAATTCAGTATTTCCCAAGTCTCGCTGACAACAAAACCGCATTCGACTTCATTCACTTCAGGGGCTTCCTCGGGAAGCTGATGAAGTTCTACTTCATCTGGGATGCAGTGGATGCCATTGTTGCCGCCCCGCTTATCCTCGATATAGCCAGATTCCTCCTTTTTGCTAAGAAGAAGGGTGTAAAAGGGGTAGTCAGAGAACTGGCATTCTTCTTCAAGAGTCCAATGGATACCAGCGTAATCAACACCCACCAGCAGTTTGAAGTTCTCAAGGAGTGGTACAGAAAGCTAAGGGAAGAGATATAAACATTCAATGCAGAAAGCAATCGATGACTCTCGATGAAGAGTATCTGGACATCACTTTTCTAACAGAAAACGGATTCGTCAGAAGGAAGTGTCCAAGGTGCGGTAAGCACTTCTGGACAGCTGATCCTGAGAGGGAAATTTGCGGAGACCCGCCGTGCGAGAGCTACAGCTTTATCGGCAATCCTGTGTTCAAAAAACCATTTGAACTTGATGAGATGCGGGAACACTATCTGAGCTTTTTCGAGAAAAGGGGTCATGAGAGGATTGAACGCTACCCTGTTGTTGCAAGATGGAGAACAGACATATACCTCACAATTGCATCAATTGCCGATTTTCAACCCTTCGTAACTTCTGGGATTGCCCCACCACCAGCAAATCCCCTCACAATCTCTCAGCCATGTATAAGGCTTGATGACCTTGACAGCGTGGGCAAAACGGGGAGACATCTTACTCTGTTCGAGATGATGGCTCATCATGCTTTCAATTATCCTGATAAAGAAATCTACTGGAAAAATGAGACAGTTGCTTACTGCACGGAGCTTCTCAATGAGCTTGGTGTGAAGAAAGAGAATATCATCTACAAAGAGGAACCGTGGGCGGGAGGAGGAAATGCCGGACCTTGCCTTGAAGCCATTGTTGGCGGACTTGAGGTCGCAACACTGGTTTTCATGAACCTTGAAGAGCATCCTGATGGGACAATAGAGATAAAGGGGGAAAGATACAGAAAAATGGACAACTACATTGTTGACACAGGATACGGCCTTGAAAGGTTTGTGTGGGCAAGCAAAGGCACTCCAACAGTCTACGATGCAGTTTTCCCTGAAGTTGTGGATGCGATAATAGAAAACAGCAACGTAAGCTTCAGCAGAAGGGATGAGAGGGTTAAGAAAATCATTGCAGAAAGTTCAAAGCTTGCAGGAATTATGGGAGAATTGAGGGGTGAGAAGTTAAATCAGCTCAGGAACAGCGTTGCCAGAACTGTGGGTGTTGGTGTTGAGGAGCTTGAAAGCATTGTTGTTCCTCTTGAAAAAGTTTATTCGCTTGCAGATCACACAAGGTGCATTCTTTTCATGCTCGGTGATGGTTTGGTTCCATCCAATGCGGGTGCTGGTTATCTGGCAAGGCTGATGATAAGAAGAAGCTTAAGAATCGCCGAAGAACTTGAGCTGGATGATATCTACAATCTCATTGAGCTTCACAGAAAAATACTTGGCTTCGAATTCGAAGTGCCTTTAGAAACGATTCATGAGATAATGGAGCTGGAAAGGGCCAGATACAAAACAACAGTTTCGAAAGGGACCAGACTTGTTGAAAGGCTTGTTGAGAGGAAAAAGAAGCTTGTTAAGGATGATTTGATCGAGCTTTATGATTCACATGGCATTCCGGTGGAGCTTGCTGTAAGTATTGCTGTCGAAAGAGGTGCTGAAGTTGAGGTGCCAAAGGACATTTACGCTGAACTTGCGAAGAAGCACTCAAGAGCCGAAAAAGTTCAGGAAAAGAAAATAAGCCTTCAGAAGGAGTATCCAAAAACAGAGAGGCTTTATTATGATGATCCAAATCTGCTGGAGTTTGAGGCTCAGGTTATAGGTGTCGAGGGCGATTTTGTAATTCTTGACAGGAGTGCATTCTATCCCGAGAGCGGAGGGCAGGACAACGATGTTGGATACCTGATTGCAAACGGGAACGGGTATGAGGTTGTTGATGTTCTGGATGTTGATGGGGTTGTAGTGCATGTTTTGAACGGGCCAAAGCCTGAAGTTGGAACAAAGGTAAGGGGCTTAATCGACCAGAAGGTGAGATGGAGACACATGCGCCATCATTCCGCCACTCACGTTCTGCTTTACTCCTTGCAGAAGGTTCTTGGAAATCACGTTTGGCAGGCAGGGGCAAAGAAGGAGTGGAGCAAAGCAAGGCTTGATATCACTCACTTCAGAAGACCGAGCGATGAGGAGGTAAAGAGAATTGAGATGCTCGCAAACATGGAAATTCTGGCCAACAAGCCTGTAAAGTGGATGTGGATGGACAGAATTGAGGCTGAAAGGAAATTCGGGTTCAGACTGTATCAGGGAGGCGTGCCTCCGGGCAGAAAAATAAGGGTTGTTATGGTTGGAGATGACGTCCAGGCATGTGGAGGAACTCACTGCCGTTCTACAGGGGAAATTGGAATGCTCAAAATTCTGAAGGTTGAGTCGATACAGGATGGTGTGATAAGATTCGAGTTTGCTGCGGGTGAGGCTGCCATTGAGGCGGTTGAGGAAATGGAGAGGATACTGAGAGAAGCAAGCTCCATTCTGAGGGTTGAACCTGCAAAACTGCCAAAGACTGTTGAGAGGTTCTTTGAGGAGTGGAAAGACCAGAGAAAGGAGATTGAGAAATTGAAAGCTGAAATAGCAGAGATAAGAGCGGAGAGACTTCTGGAAAAAGCTGAGGAGTTTGATTCCATAAAGGTCGTTGTAGAGTACGTTGATGGAGACATGCAGGTTTTGCAGAAGCTGGCCGAAATTCTGTCATCCAGGGGAGCCGTGGGATGTTTGATGGCTAAAGGAGAGGGGAAAGTATTTGTTGTGACTTTCAGCGGGCAGAAGGAATACGATGCAAGAGAGATGATCAAGGAGATCGGAAGAAAGGCAAAGGGAAGTGGAGGCGGGAGAAGAGATTTAGCTCAGGGAGCCGTGCAGCAGATGCTGGAAAGGGAGGAAATAATTGATACAATATTTGAGTTCATGTCAAAGCATGAAGGTTGAAGTTGTTCCCGTTAGGGGTTTACCGCTCATAAAGGCAGGAGATGACATAGCGGAGCTTATAGCGGGCAAATTTGAGCTGATGGATGGCGATGTTCTGGTCATTTGCTCAACAATAGTCTCAAAAGCTGAGGGGAGAGTGAGATTGCTGAGCGACTACAAACCATCTGAAAGGGCAAGGGAAATTGCAGAAAAAATCGGAAAGCCACCGGAGTTTGTTCAGGCGGTTATTGAGGAAAGTGAGGAAATCTTGCTTGATTTTCCATTTTTGCTGGTCAAGGCAAAATTTGGTAATGTATGCGTTAATGCTGGAATTGATGCATCCAACGTTGAAAAGGGAAAGATAATTCTCCCTCCCCAGAATCCTGACGAGAGTGCAAGGAGAATCAGGGAAAGGCTAAGGCATCTGACGGGAAGAGATGTTGGAGTAATTATCACGGACACCAATGGAAGGTGCTTCAGAAAGGGTGTTGTCGGTTTTGCCATCGGTGTTTCGGGAGTAATGGCCATGAAAAACTGGATTGGAAAGAGAGACCTTTACGGGAAAGAGCTTGAAGTTACAGTTGAGTGTGTAGCGGATGAGATTGCAGCATTTGCCAACCTTCTAATGGGGGAAGGTGGAGACGGGATTCCTGCTGTAGTTGTGAGAGGTCTTGATGTTGCCGGAGATGGCAGTATGGATGAGATTTACCGTTATGAAGAGGAGGATGTAATAAGGAGATGCCTGAAAAAGTGCTTGTAGCGGGGAACAATGTCAGGAACGTTGCCGAGTCCGCTGCAAAGGCGGGTTATGAGGTTTACGCATTAACCAAGTTTCTGGATGCTGATCTCAGAATTTACTGCAGAAAGATAGTTAGAATTGATGGTTCTCAGACAGAGGATGAGATTAGAAGAAAAATTGAAGAGTTAGCGGAAAGTCTAAGTCTGAAAATCGTGCTTTGCTCAGGATTTGAAACATTTAAAGTTAGAGGTGAGCTGCTCTGCAACCAGAACAACGAGAAGGTATCAAACAAGCTCGAATTTTACAGGGAGCTTGAGAGGGCAGGTTTGCCATTTCCGGAACTTCTCGGGGATGATGAGATCGGAATTGTCAAACCGATAAAGGGTGGTGGTGGAGAAGAGGTTAAAGTCTCATCGCGGGTGGAAAAGGGATTCTTGAAGCAGAGGTTCATTGATGGCATTCCATGCAGCGTTTCTCTGATTGCCTGTGAGGGAAAGGCAGTGCCGGTTGCATGCAATTTCATTTATGCTGGATGGAAAGAGATGAACGCATCTGGGTTCAGGTATTCAGGCAATTTAACCCCTCTTGTTGTTAAGGAGGAGACAAGAAAAGAACTTGAGAGACTTGCGGTTGAGGCTGTTGAACTTTTCGGATTGAATGGTTCTGTTGGTGTTGACTTTGTTCTGGCGGATAAGCCATACATTCTGGAAATCAACCCGAGGTTTCAGGGTTCTCTGGACAGCGTTGAATGGAGCTGCGATGTTAACATCTTCAGGATGCATGCAGATGCTTTTGAGGGGAAACTGCCTCCAAAACCAAAGCCAAAGCGATTTGCACTAAGATCAATCCTCTTCGCCCCAGAAAAAGTCAAGGTAAGGGAGAATCTTGCAGGAAACCCATTTTTCGCAGACGTTCCCGATAAAGGAGAGATTTACCAGAAAAATGATCCGCTGGTTTCGATTCTTGCTTCAGGAAATAGCAGAGAAGAGGTTGAGGGAAAAATTCTGGAAAGAAAAAAATTGTTTTTGAGTCTGGCTGTCTAATCGAAAATCAAACCTCGAAAACACTTCCGCTGCCAACCATAACGTACTTCTCTCCTAATCTTTCCTTAAGCACGAACTCGTATGCGATTCCGGTGCAGTGACAGGGTGCTATCCTCTCAACCTTATTATCAATCCACCTGATTATTTCGGGGAGCTCATCTGGCTTGAAAGCTATCAAGTGTGTCCCTCCCACAACAAACTTTACCTCATCACCAACAACTTCCTCAGCCCACTCCACGGTATTTCTAAGCCCCGAATGACAGCATCCGAGAATCAGCAGCACCCCATCCTCAGTCTTTACAGCAAGTGAGGTGTCATCGAGAATTCTGTCCTCTTGCTTTTTCCCTTCAACGATTATATAGGAATCCTCAAGCACTGCTTCTTCATGCTTTCTCGGAATTTCTCCAAGCATCCAGACGTTTTTTGCAATTTCTGATGGTTCTGCAACTTCCA
>CAZZLE010000197.1:0-12855 GCA_964654595.1 uncultured archaeon
CCGTCCCCGCAACACTCTCCCCGCTTCCCTGTTGAGCGGCCTCAGTGCAGGCTTCCGTCCCACCAAAGAAAAATGGCTCACCCCTTATCTGCCAGCAGGTAACAAGTGCCTCTATCCCAAGGGCAACAACCGTGCTTGTCGGTCTTGATTTTACGATTTCTTTAAACGAGCCGAGATCAACTTTCCTGCTTCCCCCTTCCGCCACACCCGGAACCTTAACTATAATTATCTCCCCCTTTCCCGGTGGTTCAAAGCTGCCTGTAGGCTTGATCAGAATATCCTCCCCATCCTCGGCCGAGGTTAGAGCAATGCCATTTCCCCTTTCATTTTTTTCCGCAAAAATGTAGCCATCTTCGAACCAGTACCTCACCGAATCCCCCTCAGCTATTTTTCCCCTCGCAATTGCAACAACGGTTTTTGAGTAAATCTTCTTCAGAAGCTCTTCACTGAAAAGGTGGAGTTCGATGAGGTTTCTGGACATCCATTCCTCCCCCTTCTCTGTCACCTCGTAGTAGCCTTTGTGAATGACATTTATGAAACCCTCGGAAACCATCTCTTTGAAGTGCTCTGAAATTGCCTGAGGAGTTAAACCAAGCTTTTTTGCAATGTCTCTCTGATTACATTCAGGATTGACCATAAGTTCAGACAGAATAAGGAGCCTGATAGTGTCCTTTCTGCTAAGAAGAACGTTCATAAGTTTTGTTTAATTTCAGTATTTTAAATTTGCTGAATCTGGATAGCGGGATTTTAATTTTATTGCCTGAGATCTGCATACTGGCAAGAGTCGATAAATGAAAAAGATAGAAAATTAGCCAACAATCTTTCTTATCACACCCTCTCCCTTCACGTTCACGTCTCCAACCCAGGCATCATCCTTTCTCACAAAGGTGGGCAGCAGTTCAAACTCTCCGCCAATCTTTATTTCTCCGCCCTTCATGTCACCTCCCACGAATCCACAGCTTCCGTGAATAATTATCGTTCCTCCTTTCATCTCGGTTCCAATGAAATCTCCCGCGTTCCCCTTAATTTCTATTTCTCCACCGGCCATCTTCTCCCCAATGTAGTTTCCAGCATTGCCTTCAATGATAATTTTTCCACCGCTCATTCCAGTGGCATCGCCGTAATAAGCACAGCCTACAAGATTTGCAGCATTTCCCTTTACAATTATCTCTCCATCCTTCATCTCCGCTCCAAGCCAGTCGTCAGCATCACCTTCTATGATAATTCTGCCACCAGCCATGTATGCACCGCAGTTCGCTCCTACACTGCCCCTGACTATTATCTCTCCCCCAGTCATCCTGCATCCAATCCACTTCACCCTGCTGAAATCTCCCTCAAGAACGAGCTTTCTGTCATCTCCCTCTTTTGTTATCTCAAAGAGTTCTCCAAGCTCAACCACATCTTTTCCATAATACACCTTGAACTTCTTGATCTCCTCCAGATCTTTCTCTGCCAGCTCGGGTGTAAGTTCTGCCTCAACTGTAACAACAAACTCCGTTTTGGGCTTTATGATGATCACCTTTACCACCTCCTCAGACCACTATCCTCTCCGGCCTTCTCAACCATCTTTCCTCAACACCGTAGTTCTGCAGTTCAACGCTGTAGTACTTGAAGTAGTCCTCAAGGTCTGGCTTGATTGCCTCCAAATCCACCTTGCCAGTTGCATCAACCCAGTATGTCGTGCCCCAGTATTCATCCACAAGCTCGCCATTCTTTACGAGAATTCTACCGCTCTTTATCGTGTACTCTGCAGTCTTGAATGCCTTGTAAACCTTCTCGAAGTCGTTTGATGTGTCAACCTCAAGCGGGTTCAGGTTGTAAATGGCAATGTCTGCATCAGCTCCAATTCCAAGATGTCCCTTTTGTGGCAATCCGAGAACTCTTGCCGGCAGAGAGCGGGTCATGTGTATAACCTCCTCCAGCGTTTTCTCCGTGTCTATAGCTGGCAGGTTTGTTGCCTTCTGAACGTAAGGGCTGACGTTCGCAAGCTCGCCTTCTCTCATCTTCCTGCTCATAAGCATTGCCATGACGTATGGATATTCAGTAAACGGCCCACCGTTTGGATAGTCCGTTGTGAGCACAACCTTATCGCTGTCAACCAGCAGACCGAGTTCCAAGCCAATTGCCCACTGTAAAGCATGAACCGGATTCTTCGGCAGGTATACGATGGGAACGATTCCCGCTCCACCCTCAACCTCGCTGTCCTTGTTGCTCCATCTGGATCCAGTAAGCCTGTGGAGGGTGAACTGGAAGGGGGCATCTCCTGTCATCGCAGTTGCATGACCGAAAATCGGCTGTCCCATGTCTATTGTGACGTTGTCCATGCTGTTTACGGTTTTCGCTATCTCTTCTGCACCGCTTGCAGCATTTCTCCAGCTGTCCCCGGCATAGGCGTTAAACTGCACATGCGTAACGTGGAGAACCTGTCTTGCATCGTTGCTGAACCCCTTTGCAAGCTTTATGGTTTCAACTGTGGTCTCGTAGTTTCCCGGCACTCCAAGGCGGTTGCAGTGCAGGTGGACAGAGTGGTTCAGCTTAAGCTCTTCGGTGGCTTTAATGAGGGAAGTTATTATCTCCCTTGGAGTTACATTGAAACCCGGAACCTGGTCATCAAGGCTCGTTACATTTCCCCCATACATCCAGGCTTCAACACCGCCCGGATTAACAACCTTGACACCGAATCCTTTTGTTCTCTCAAGTGCCCAGGCTATGAATGTTTTCAGCTTCTCGATATCCTTTGCCTCAACATATTTGAAGGTAAAATGCCAGTTTCCGAAAACCGGCAGGGCTGCTTTGTCAATCATGGGAATTGCGTCAAGTTCTTCATGTGTGTGCAGAGCTCCAATTGGTGGCTGTGCGGCCTCAAATGAAGACGTGTAGCCCATCTTTGCATATTCATAACCAATTGCTGGAGAGGTGAGCAAAACCCTCCCGACAGCAGCCCTGAACTTGTTTGCAATGTTTCTGACAACCCTCATCTCTTCAGGGCGCATCGTTCTGCCGGTGTTTATCTTGCTTCCCGCAATATGTGCGTGCATGTCAACTCCGCCAGCAACCACGAGCTTGTTTGAAGCGTCGATAACCTTTACATCCTCTCCTTTTATCTCGCTCTCTTCAACAATTTTGCCATCCTTGACAAAGATGTCCATCTTCTCTGCCTTAACCCCGTTTTTGGGATCAATAACAATACCATTCTTAATATGCAATGCGTGGTGCATGACAATCACCCCATAAGCTTCTCAACCTTCTCAAGCAGCTTCTCCAGAATCTGTTCGTCGCTCCAGTAGTTTGTATCGATGA
This sequence comes from uncultured archaeon, assembly GCA_964654595.1. Lineage (GTDB taxonomy): Archaea > Halobacteriota > Archaeoglobi > Archaeoglobales > Archaeoglobaceae > Archaeoglobus. The sequence continues at coordinate 3,301 of CAZZLE010000197.1, forward strand.
CCTTCTTCACCCTGAGCGGAATCGCATCCATTCTGTAAGCTGTTCCTTCCGCTTCAATTCCCGCAACTGCTGAGGGAATTACAACGTTTGCAAGAAGAGTGGTCATGTTCGGGAAGGGATCGATCTGTATTACCGGGATCTTTTTGAGGTGCTTTACCGCTGCTCTCGGAAAGTGCGCTGCAGGATCTGATGCGATTATAAGGGCTGCATCACAGTCTCCTCTCTTGAGAACCTCAACCGCAGAGAACTCGGCCGGAGAGAACCTCGGATAACCTCTGCTGAAATCAATGGCATACTGATAACCAACCTCCCATGCAGGCACTTCTCCAGCACCAACAACATTGTAGTGACCTCTCATGGGCCATATGACCCACCTTGTGTGACGGTTGAGGAGTTGAATCAGCTTTACGGCATTTTCAACATTTCTGTCTCTACCTCTTGACTGAGTAACTCCAAGACCGTATAAAACAGCTCCATACCTGGCATTCTTCATCGTTTCAGCAAGCTCAACGAGTTTCTCCTTGCTCACCCCTCCTACTTCATCCGGCACGGCATCAGCATTACCGGAAATTATTGCCCTCAAAGCAGAGATTACCGGATAGTCGTATCCGGGCTTGATCTGAATGAACTCATCTGCAAGCTTTGCTGTCTTAGTCGGCCTTACATCAACAACAACAACTTTTCTCTGCTTTCTGTCCTTGACAAGCAGACCCTTGGCTGAAATGGAGTATCTCATTCCATGTCTTGGGTGGGCTTCCATTGGATTTGCTCCCCAGAATACCACTACATCCGCCCTGTTCTTTATCGCTCCCAGAGTTCCGCCTGGAAGTCCTTCCTCAATTACCGCCAACGTTCCGGGAGCGTGGCAGACACTTGCGCACTGGTCATAAACGCCTCTAAGCTTCTCCGTCAGGATTACTCCCAGTCTGATGGCTTCATTCACTGTAGAGGCCCAGCCGTAAAGCAGAGGTCTCTTCGCATTGACAAGTATTTCTGCAGCTTTCTCAATAGCTTCTTCGTAGCTAACTTCTTTCCCATCAATCATCGGAGCCTTAATGCGCTCCTTCTTTGAGAACTTGCTGCTTCCCAGCTTGCAGAGTCTCTTTGATTTGAACTTCTCCACATCAAAAAGCCCATCGTCGCAAACGCTTCCACAAAACGTGCATATTACAGTTTCTTCCATTTAAATCGCCTCCAGAAGTTCTTTAACACTCAAAACCTTCTCGTCTGTTCTCTCCACGATTCCTTTTACACCCTTAAACAGCGGCATTCCTGTTCCGTCAGTTGCGGGGTCGATGACCATGTTCGCATAGGGGCCCATTGGGATAAAAATAATCCCTCTCGGCACATCTCCCTTTTTTGCAAAAACAACCACCTCACCAAACTCTGTTTTTACCTTTATTCTGTCTCCTTCCTGCAATCCAAGAGCTTTCCAGTCTTCTTCGTTCAGTTCAGCGTAATTGACGGCATTAAAGTACTCCTCGGTTAGTTTTTCCTCAACAGTAGCCCCCTGATCTAAGGTTCTACCAGATATAATTTCCACTTCCAGCATGCTACCACCAAAATTTTTTGAAAAGGTATTAACAAATACTATTTAACCGTTCTCTTTTTGTTCTGCTGTCAGTTGAAGGATTTCTTAATGTTTTTTATGTGCAGATTTTAGGGAGCCTGATAATTTTATCAATCGCCCGCTTTAAGTGATTCAATGCTTTCAATAGCAATACCCTCCTCCTCACTGATCAATGAGAAGGATGAGAAAATCAAAACTTACAAGGTGGGAATGATAGCGAGAGCTGCGGCAGTTTTCAGAGTGGATGAAATAATAGTATACTATGATCCAGCACTTGATGAGTCCGACTTTATAGCTGAGATACTCGAATACCTCGAAACACCACAGTATCTGAGAAAACAGCTTTTTCCTCTCAAAAAATCACTCAGATATGCCGGTTTGCTCCCGCCTCTTGCCATCCCCTCTCACGCGTCGAAACATTTAAAAGTCGGTGAGGTGAGGGAGGGCGTTGTAAGACACGTTGCCCCTGACGGAACGCGATGGGTGGATATTGGCATTGACGCCCTGGCGCCCTTAAAAAGTGAAGCAGAAAAGGGCGCCCGCGTGACCGTCAGGATCTGTTCGAAGACGCCGTTGCGGGTAGAAGAAGCGGAACCCCGGGAGTACTGGGGTTACAGAGTGAGAAAGCTCCGGCTGGAGGAGCTTGCAGAGAGGGAAAATCTGGTGGTTACCTCACGAAAGTGTGAGGTTGTTAGACCACCAGCTTTAAGGCGTGACGTCACACTCGTGTTTGGAAATCCGGAAGAGGGTGTGTTCGAAATCGCGAAAAGGTTGGGGATCAGGATGGAGGCAGAGTGCTGGAATGTGGTGCCAAACCAGGGAACAAAAACTGTGAGGTTAGAGGAGGCAATCTTCGCAACCCTTTCACTTGTTAATTTTGCAGATTACTGGGGTGGTTTGAAATGAAGTATCACAGACCAAGAAGGGGTTCTTTAGCGTTTTCTCCAAGAAAAAGGGCTAAGAGCATCATTCCGAGAATCAGATCGTGGCCCGAGTGCAATACGGTGAGGATGCAGGGATTCGCTGGCTACAAGGCAGGGATGACGCATGTGGTGATGATAGACGACAGGAGGAACTCTCCAACTTACGGTGAGGAGATTGTGGTTCCTGTTACGGTAATAGAGACCCCACCAATGAAAGTAGCGGCAGTGAGACTTTACAGGAAAACGCAGTACGGAATGCAGATTGCAGCAGAAGTTTGGAGCAACAATCTGGATGATTTCCTCGGCAGAAGACTTAACGTTCCCAGAAAGGAACCTGACGTGGACAAGCTAAGAAAAGCTGTAGAAAATGCCTCAGAGGTGAGAGTTGTAACCTACACTCAACCCTACCTCATCACAGGAGTCCCGAAGAAGGTTCCTGATGTTATGGAGCACAAAATTGGAGGAAATGTTGAGGAAGCTCTCGAATACGCGATATCAAAGCTTGGTGGCGAAATAAGAGTTTCAGAAGTTTTTGAAGAAGGTGCGATCATTGATGTTATAGCTGTAACAAAGGGCAAGGGTTTCCAGGGGCCAGTTAAGAGATGGGGTGTGATTACACTGGACGCAAAACATGCGAGAAGCAGCAAACACAGAAGGATTGGAACTCTTGGTCCGTGGAACCCCCACCACGTTAGATGGACTGTTCCACAGCCAGGACAGATGGGGTTCCACCAGAGGACCGAGTATAACAAGAGGCTCATAAAAATCGGAGAGAATGGGGAAGAGATCACTCCAAAAGGAGGTTTCCTGCATTATGGAGTAATAAGAACCCAGTACGTGCTTGTAACTGGCTCAGTCCCGGGAGCGGTTAAGAGATTGATAAGGATGAGAGATGCAATCAGACCGCCAGAGGCACAGTTTGATGGTGTGAATGTTGTTTACGTTAGCACAACATCCAAGCAGGGGAGATGAATATGAAAGCCAAGGTGCTGAATCTGAAGGGAGAAGTAACAGAAGAAATAGAACTTCCTGAAGTATTTTCAGAAGAGTTCAGACCGGACATTATTAAAAGAGCTGTTCTGGCCATCCAATCTCACCGCAGACAGCCTTACGGGCCGAATCCGCTGAGTGGTGTTAACTATTCGTGGGAGAACTGGGGTCCTGGATACGGCTACGCAAGAGTTCCAAGATGGAAGCTCGGCAGAAGAGCTGTAGTTGTTCCTCAGGCTGTTGGAGGAAGGAGAGCACATCCACCAAAGCCTGAGAGAAATTGGGCAGAGAAAATTAACAAAAAAGAAATGAGAAAAGCTCTCAAATCAGCAATTGCTGCAACAGCCAATGAGGAGATTGTAAAGCAAAGAAATCACCTGTTTGAGGGGGAGCTGCCAAAAATTGTGACTGATGAGATCGAATCGGTAAGCAAAACGAAGGATGTTGCGGAGATTTTCAGGGCGATTGGTGTTTACGCTGATGTGGAGAGAGCAAAGGAGAGAAAGAGGCACAGAGCTGGCAAAGGAAAGATGAGAGGAAGGAGGTACGTAAAAAGGAAAAGTGTTCTGCTTGTTGTTGGCAAGGATGGGGGGGTTGTAAAGGCTGCAAAGAACTTGCCAGGTGTTGATGCTGTGGTTGTTAAGGATCTGAACGTTGAGCTGCTTGCTCCCGGCTGCCATCCGGGAAGGTTGACCGTGTGGACAAAATCTGCGATTAAGTATCTGGGTGAGTGGTTATGCTGATCAAATGCTTCCTTGTTACGGAAAAAAGCGTTGCAGAGCTTGAAAAGAACGTTCTGACAGCAATAGTTGATACAAGGGCAAGAAAAGAGGAAATCAAGAAAGAGATTGAAAAACTCTTCAAAGTTGAGGTGGAGAGAGTGAATACGCTGATAACATCCAAGGGTGAGAAGAAGGCGTACATCAAGCTGAAGCCAGATTATTCAGCGGAAGAAATCCTCTCCAAACTCGGGGTGTTCTGAGGTGGTGATGTATGGGTAAAAGAATAATTTCCCAGAACCGAGGAAAAGGCACCCCAACATACAGAGCTCCCTCTCACAAATACAAGACGGATGCAAAGCTTCTGAGATTCAGAGATGAGGTGATTGAGGCAAGAGTTATTGATATTCAGCACGATCCTGCAAGAAACGGTCCCGTTGCTCTGGTTAAACTTCCTGACGGTTCTGAAACCTACATTCTCGCAGTTGAAGGTCTCGGAACGGGTGACGTTATTCATGCAGGGGATCAGGTTGAAATTGCACCAGGTAACATAACCTATCTGAGGAACATTCCTGAAGGAACTCCGGTTTGCAACATCGAAGCTCAGCCTGGTGATGGTGGTAAGTTCATCAGGGCAAGCGGGACATTTGGCTTAGTTGTTTCAAGAGAAGCTGATAAAGTTCTCGTCCAGATGCCTTCAGGAAAGCAGAAGTGGTTCCATCCGAACTGCAGAGCGATGATAGGTGTTGTTGCTGGTGGTGGCAGGACTGACAAACCCTTCGTTAAAGCTGGAAAGAAGTACCACAAGATGAAGAGCAAGGCTGCAAAATGGCCGAAGGTGAGAGGAGTTGCGATGAATGCCGTGGATCACCCATTTGGTGGTGGCAAGCATCAGCATGTTGGCAGGCCTAAAACCGTTAGCCGTAATGCTCCTCCAGGAAGAAAGGTTGGAAGTATTGCTGCAAGAAGGACTGGTGTGAGGAGGTGATGATATGGCGTTAAAGAGCAAAATTGTCAGACCAAAGGATTTCAAGTATCGCGGTTACACGCTTGAAGAGCTTCAAAAGATGCCGATGGATGAGCTTTTGAAGCTTCTTCCAGCAAGAGAAAGGAGGAAAATAAAAAGAGGTTTCACAGAACAGGAGGAAAAACTCCTCAGGAAGCTCAGAAAAAAGGGGATGGCAAGAACGCACTGCAGGGACATGGTTGTTTTGCCAGAAATGGTTGGGAAGGTTGTTTTTGTACACAACGGCAAGGAGTTTGTCAGAGTGGAGATAAAGCCGGAGATGATCGGTCACAGACTTGGAGAATTTGCTCTGACGAGACGCTTCGAGAAACACAGCGGACCTGGAGTTGGCGCTACAAGAAGCAGCAAGTATGTTCCACTGAAGTGATGTCTATGGCGAGGGTGAACTACGCCTACAAGCCGGAGGATGAAACAAAAGCTGCAAAGGCAATGGGATATGAAATGCCAATCAGCTTCAAGCATGCGGTTGAAATCTGCAGGGAGATCAGGGGAAAGAAGATAGATGAGGCAATGAGACTGCTGGAAGATGTGGTCAGGATGAAAAGAGCAATACCCTTGAAAAGGCACAAGAAGAAGGTCGCACATAGAAGAGGGCTGGAGAAGTGGTATGCTGGGAGGTATCCGCAGAAGGCTGCGAAGTACATTCTGAAGGTCCTTCAGAACCTGAAGGCGAATGCGGAGTACAAAGGTCTGGATATGGAGAATCTTGTTATAGTGCATGCCCAGGCTCAGAAGGGGAGAGTTATTGAGAGATACATACCGAGAGCATTTGGAAGGGCAACACCGAGAATCCAGCAGATGACAACAGTTGAACTTGTGGCTGAGGTGAGGTAATGGCGGTAGAAAGGAAATTCGTTCAGGACAGGTTGAGAAAGCTCATGGTCAAGGAGTGGATCAAGGATGAGGTAAAGAGTGCAGGTTTTGGAGGAATGGACATACTTCGAACTCCTCTTGGAACCCAGGTTACACTGTTCGTTGAAAGGCCAGGACTGGTTATTGGAAGGGGAGGAAAGAGAATCAGAACTCTGACAGAGAAGCTGAAAGAATTCGGTATCGAGAATCCTCAGATCAGCGTTGATGAGGTAGAGAGACCGGAATTTAACGCCCAGCTAATGGCCTCACTGCTGGCAAGAGCTTTGGAGAGGGGATGGTATTTCAGAAGGGCTGGCTACAGGTTCCTTTACAGAATTATGGAAGCCGGAGCGAAGGGATGTGAAATTGAGATCAGTGGAAAGCTTGTGAGCGAGAGAGCAAGAACTGAGAAGTTCGTTGCAGGCACAATTGTCCACACCGGTGATCCTGCAGAGAGCATGGTTCAGAAGGGCTTTGATATAGCCATCAAAAAGCTGGGAGTTCTTGGAGTCAGCGTAAGAATTATCCCGCCCGACGTGACCTTGCCCGATGAGTTTGAAGTTAAGGATGTTGATGTAGATCAGCTGAGGGGTGAAAGCGGTGAAGATGAAGGAGATAAGGGAGATGAGCAGAGAAGAAAAGCTGAAGAAGCTGAGAGATCTTGAGCTTGAACTTCTCAAGCTAAGGAGTCTCGTCAGGAGTGGTGGTGCAGTGGAAAACCCTGGAAGAATCAGACTCATAAGAAGGGACATCGCAAGGTTGAAGATGGCACTATGCGAGGAAGGTTACAGGATTTAGAATTGATAGCAAGGGACTGGATCGGTCTTAAGGTGGAGGTTGTGGAAAGCGCCAACAAATGTGAAGTGGGAATAAAGGGAGAAGTGGTTGATGAGAGCCAGAACACGCTCAAAATAATGACTGAAAAAGGTTTAAAAGTCGTGGCGAAAAGAGGTAGAACCTTCAGAGTGTGGTATAAAGGTAAAATCATGAGGATAAAAGGAGATTTGATAAATTTCAGACCGGAGGATAGGATAAAGAGGGGACTGATGATGCTTAAAAGAACCAAAGGTGTGTGGATATGAGGGATATTGGTATTGACGTAAAAACTCCTGAAAGAAAGTGTGAGGATAAAAACTGTCCGTTTCACGGAACGCTTTCAGTGAGAGGGCAGTTGCTTCGCGGTAAGGTCGTTAAGACCTACGGAAAAACTGCAGTGATTGAAAGAGAGCTTATCAGATACGTTCCAAAATTCGAGAGATACATGAAAAAGAGATCAAAGCTTCACGCTCATAACCCAGAATGCATCAGAGCAAAGCCGGGAGATACGGTTACGATTGGTGAGTGCAGACCGATAAGCAAAACGAAGAGCTTCGTGATTTTGGAGGTGGTGGGTAATGAGGGCGATAAGAGCTGAGATTCCAAGGGCTCTACCAACAGGAGCAAGGCTTGTCTGTGCAGACAACACAGGAGCGAGAGAGCTTGAGATCATCGCAGTTAAGGGATACAAGGGTGTCAGGAGAAGATATCCCGCTGCAGGCGTTGGGGATCTCGTGATCGTTACAGTCAAGAAGGGCACTCCCGAGATCAGGAAACAGGTTCATTATGCGGTTATTATCAGGCAGAGAAAAGAATACCGCCGTCCCGACGGGACAAGAGTGAAGTTCGAAGATAATGCAGCGGTAATAACAAACGAGAGAGGAGAACCGAGAGGGTCAGAAATCAGGGGGCCTGTTGCAAGAGAGGCTGCGGAAAGATTCTCGAAGATAGGCACAATAGCATCCATTATAGTGTGAGGTGGTAGAATGGTTACAAAGTCAAAGCAACCCAGGAAGCAGAGGAGGTGGCTTTACAGGACAATCAAACTTCATGAAAGACACAAGCTTCTTCACGCAACTCTCTCAGAAGAACTCAGGAAGAAATACGGAAAGAGAGCCATAAGGGTCAGAAAGGGAGATAAGGTTAGAATCATGAGAGGTCAGTTTGCAGGACATGAAGGCAGGGTGATTGAGGTTGACATGAAGAGATGCAGGATAAAGGTTGACGGTGCCACTGTAACAAAGGCTGATGGTACTGAAGTTGCTGTACCAATTCATCCGTCAAATGTCATGATTATTGACCTCGGCAAAATCGACGAGGTAAGAAAGAAAATACTTGAGAGGTGATTGAGTTGCATCAGAAAAGGCTTTCTGCCCCAAAAACGTATAAAATACCAAGAAAAGTTTCTAAATGGGTTGTAAAACCTTCTCCGGGACCACACAGCAAGGATGCGATTCCACTGCTCGTGCTCGTTAGAGACTTTCTTGAACTGGCTGATACAGGGAGAGAGGCAAGAAAGATAATCTCATCCGGTGAGATCCTTGTTGATGGAGTTGTAAGGAAGGATTATAAGTTCCCTGTTGGTCTTTTCGATGTCGTTACGATTCCAAAGCTGGAGAAAAGCTACAGAATTCTCTTTGACGAGAAGGGGAGGTACATTCCAAAGGAAGTCGAGGATGCTGATCTCAAGCTCTACAGGATATCAAACAAGACCATTGTTAAGGGAGGAAAGGTTCAGCTCAACCTTTTCGATGGCACAAACATTCTTGGCAGCAATGAGTACAAAACCAAGGACAGCATTCTTCTGAGAATCCCTGAAAAGGAAATAATTGATCATCTGAAGTTCGAAGAGGGTGCACTTGTTATGATTACTGGCGGAACGCATGCGGGCGAGATAGGTAGAATAAAGAGCTACAAGATCGTGAGAAGCTCAGCCCCCAACCTGGTTACAGTTGAAGGGGAGGAGAGGGACATTACGACAATTGAAGATTACGTCTTTGTGGTTGGTAAAAAGGACAGCGAGAAACCCGTGATTGACCTGGGGGTGTAAGCGATGCAGGCAGTTGAAGTTGAGAAGAGAGAAGTAAAGGAGAATCCGATGAGAGAAATCGTGCTGGATAAAGTTGTTATAAACTTTGGCATTGGGGAGAGTGGAGAGAGGCATAAGAAGGCCTACAGCCTTTTAGAGGAACTTGTAAACCAGAAACCTGCCGTAACCTATGCAAAAATGACGATCAAGAACTTCGGGATCAGGAAGGGGGAAGCCATTGGTCTTAAAGTCACACTGCGAGGTGAGAAGGCACTTAAATTCCTCAAAGATGCGTTGAGCGTGAAGGAATACAGACTGAGCAGAAAGTCGGTTGGTGATGGTTACTTCGCATTTGGGATTGCCGGGCATATTGATTTTCCTGGGGGTGATTACGATCCCCGTGTTGGGATTTTTTGGATGGGTGTATGTGTTTTGTTGATGAGGGGGGGGTACAGAGGTGCGGGGAGGAGAAGGGAGAGGGGAAAGAGACCGGGACTTCACAGAGGAACAAAGGATGATACGATCCGCTGGCTGGGGTCTCGGGGGGCGATTTTGGAATGAGCAAAGAGTGAGCGATGGCTTTTGGCAGTGGACTAATTGATTGCAAGAGTGACAGAAGAGCCGCCGGA
>CAZZLE010000198.1:0-1747 GCA_964654595.1 uncultured archaeon
ATTCAAAAAATCGAGGTGCAACTTTTCTGCATTAGAAAGCTTCAACAGGTTTGAGGTAAGGTATTTCTTTAACAGAGCTCTCGAATGCTATCAGCCATTCAGCGATACTGTGTTACTGCTACCCTGCACCGCCAGAAAGCCCTATCTGATTTCAAGAACCCACCGCTATTTGAGAAGCAGGGTAAAGATTAACGTAAATGAAATAATAATCTCCTCACCGCTTGTTGTTCCAAGAGAGTTTGAACTTCTCTATCCGGCAGTTAACTACGACACTCCTGTTACGGGGTACTGGAGCGATGAGGAGATTTCATTTGTGTCGGGATGGCTGAAGAAGTTTATAGAAAAGGGGAAATTCTCAAAGGTTATAGCGCATGTTGCGGGGGGTTACAGAAAAGTTGTTGAAAGGATTGAGGGGGAAATTCAGGCTGAAGTTGTTTACACCGCCGAGGATGACATTTTAAGCGATAAGTCAATTGATCGCCTGAAAAAGGAAATTGAGGGTTATGAAAGAGTTGACCTTTACCGCAGAATTATTGACCACATGCTCTCCTATCAGTTTGGCATATCTTTTGAAGGTGAGGTTAAAGGCAGGTATCCGGAGCTTGAGCTTCATGATAAAAAGAGACTGGCGAGAGTTGATAGAATTTACGGAATGCTTGACATCTACGAAGATATCGCTGTCCATCTCCTTGAGAAAAAAATCTACAGCGTGGAAATTGGCGATTTTGATGTTAAGGGCACCATTTTTGCTGGAGGCGTTATCAATGCAGATGAAAAAATAAGACCCAATGACCTCGTTGTTTTCTGCAACAGCAAAATTTTCGGGGTTGGAATTGCAGCCATGAGTGGAAGAGAGATGGTGGAAAGCGAAAGGGGGATTGCGGTAAAGGTGAAAAGGAAGTTCTTAATGTAACTTCCTGACTTCAATCCTGCATTTTTCTCCGCATTCAGCCCTGACCTCAACATCATAACCAAAGGCTTTGAAAAATCCTTCGAGAAAACCTTTGCAAACCTCCTTTTTTCTCACCTCTGTAATTTCCCTTGATGGGCAACCGTCAAACACCACCGCATCCTTCTCTTCACCAACACCCACACCGCTAAACATCCCGAGGAACTCCGCAACATCTTTAAAGGTTTTCAGGGGCAGATTTCTTTTCACCTCACTTCCCTTCTCCATTCCGTACCTCAGGGAGAAGCTGTAAAGTATCTCGTCGTTTTCAAGAATCTCCTCGATAAAGCGCACAGCAAATTCACTGGAGTGCTTTCTTGAGAGCTTTATAAGCCTCCACTTCTTTGTTAGCTTCTCTCCCTTCATTTCTCACCTTACTATTGAGTAGAATATTGAACTCAATCCAGCAATTTGCATCAAAATTGCCACCACAACCAGGCTCATGTCCAGAACATTTGCCACAAAGGTAAGCACTGGCAGGGCGGCGCCAACAATGAGCAGAAAGAACCCGATGGAGAGGTAGATCAGAAATTCCTGCTTTGTTCTTTTATAGGTGTCGTAGATGTAAATGATGAAACCCCCGCCTATAAGAAGATAGACCGCTGTTAGAATTAATGTAAGGATATAAAAGTAGCTCATTCCATCACCTCAAATCCGGGAACCATACACTCTCCTTCAACCTTCTCGTCGTGACAATGCATTCTACCATCATAACACCTTGCATTGAGGAAATTTTGGACACTATCTCTCCTATTCTGTCAAGGTCGTTCGACCTAACCTTGACTATCATGTTGAAGT
>CAZZLE010000199.1:0-2132 GCA_964654595.1 uncultured archaeon
TCCGTTCTTTCAAGCATTCTCACGGGGAAGAACTTCCACTTCTTCCTGGGAAGCTTCAGGGCAACGTAGGCTCCACGCCCAAGGCAATATGCAAAAGAACAAAGCTCTCCCACTCCACAATTGAGGAGTTACAGCGCCAGACCCTTCCCCTTTTTACCCCCTATAGCCAGTTAACCTCTCCCGTTTCCTGCCACTATGTCCGGACAGGGAAATGTGGAGACTCCACTACCTGCAACTCTAATTGCAGCCAGACCTGCTTTCCAGAGTTCCGCTATCAGGTCTCTTTCAAACCTCGAACCCTTAGATTTCATCAACAAACCACAATCTTTTTAAATTATTTATTAACTTTACTTATGTCGAAGCTGCTCGTAATAATTGCAAGCGGTAAGGAAGCAAAGGAGAAAGCTACAGCCGGACTGCTTTTTGCAGCGAACTCAATGAGATTTGGATGGGCTGAAAAAGTCGAAATCGTGTTTTTTGGCCCATCGCAGGACCTTCTTGTTGAGGATGAAAGTTTTAGGGAACTTGTTGTTGGCCAGCTTGGAGAGTACAGGCCTCTGGCGTGCAAGTTTATTGCCGATGCCAGGGGATATTCCGAAAAGCTCAGCTTCACAAGGCTTGAGTACATAGGAGAGGTCGTGAACAGGCTGATAGATGAGGGCTTCACTCCCATGGTTTTCTAACTAATTTTTCTCGGGTCGGTAATTTCACCGTAAATTGCCGTTGCTGCAGCCACAGCAGGATTTACGAGATAAATCTTGCCCTCCGGGCTGCCCTGTCTTCCAATAAAGTTTCTGTTGGATGTTGAAACGCTCACCTCACCACCTGCAATAAGTCCAAAGCTTCCTCCCATGCACGGGCCGCAGCATGGTGCCTCAACTAAAGCTCCCGCATCGACGAATATCTCGATCAATCCATCCTTCAGGGCTCTCCTGTATTCTCTCACACTTGCAGGAATGACAATCATCCTTACATTGGATGCAACCCTCTCTCCCTTAAGTATTTCAGCAGCAATCTTCAGATCTTCATATCTTCCATTCGTGCAGGAACCGATGAAGACCTGATCTACCTTGATACCTTCAACCTCTGAAATTCCGACCACGTTATCAACCCTGTGCGGAACGGCAACCTGAGGCTCCATTCCCGTCACATCAAGTTCCATTTCCTGGAATTCAGCATCCTCATCACTTCTCAGCAGCTCACCGTCATGAGGTCTGCCCATTGATTCCAGATATTCAAGAGTCGTTTTATCCGGTTCGACAATTCCTGCCTTGCCCCCCATCTCGATTGCCATGTTGCACATCGTCAGCCTGTCAGACATGATGAGATCCTCCACAACCTCTCCGGCATAGATGCAGGCTTTGTAGTTCGCCCCATCAGCCCCAACCATCCCTATCAGCTTCAGAACTATGTCCTTACCGAAAACGTATCTCTCAAGCTTTCCGTAAATGTTGAATTTGATGGATTCCGGCACCTTGAACCACAGCTTCCCCGTTGACAGAACAAAGCCCATGTCTGTTGAGCCAATTCCGGTGGCAAACGCTCCCAGCGCCCCATACATGCACGTGTGGCTGTCAGCACCAACAATCAGCATTCCCGGCTCTACATGATTTTCCACCATAAGCTGGTGAGCTATACCACCTTTAACGTCGTAGTTCAGTATCCCCTGCTCTTCTGCAAACTTTCTCAACATTTTCTGGTTTTCTGCAGCATGAACACTGTCAGCTGGAACCTGATGATCAAAGGCCATTATAACCTTCCTGCTGTCCCAAACTTTTGCGTTTTCTCCCAGAATTTCCCTGAAAGCTTTAATTGCGAGGGGAGCGGTGATGTCATGAATCATCGCGAGGTCAATATTTGCCATTACAAACTCTCCGGCCTTTACATCCTTACCGCTTGCTCTTGAGAATATCTTTTCTACCAGTGTCTGAGCCATATTAAAGCCAACTGTAGGGGTGATAAAAAGTTTGCTGGTAGGCACAAGATTTTTAAGCAGATTGGCTCAATAAGCTAACAGACCCGCCTTAGCTCAGCGGTAGAGCGTGGGACTGTAGTCCGCCACTCCGCGGCAGGCGGAGATCCCATGGTCCCCGGTTCAAATCCGGGAGGCGGGATGTCTTTGTTCTGCTTTC
>CAZZLE010000200.1:0-2304 GCA_964654595.1 uncultured archaeon
TGGGTGAAAAGGGAAAGTTTATCCATCATGGCCGCTCACCCCCAGGGCAAGTCCCCATAATATTATTCAAATGACTACTTAACTTTTTTTGGTTTAATTTTTAAATCGAATAATGCTAATAGCTTTACAAATTGTCGTTGACCACGAGTTACTGTATAGTCTTTAATCAGTTAATGCTTCAGTGTGAGACCTTATAGATTAAAACAATCTCTTTCCCATTCTGTATCCATCCAGATCAACCAAAACGTGTCTAAAACCAATTTCCTTCAATCTGTCCCTTACTTTCGTTGCCTTCTCAAGCAGCCTGTTTATTTCATCCTCGCCAACCTCAACAACAGCGACACTATCATAGTTTCTCACCCTCACCTGCCTCACTCCTGCAATCTCTATTACAGAATTTTCCGCCTCATCAACCATCTTCAGCTTCCGTTCATCAATTTCTATGCCAAATGGAATCCTCGAAGCCAGACAGGCAAGAGATGGTTTGCTGTAGAATGAAAAACCCATTGACCTTGCTATTGACCTTATCTCCTCCTTCGTGATCCCGAATTCTGCCCAGGGACTAAAAACCCTGTCCATCTCCCTAACAGCTCTGTATCCCGGTCTGTGCTCTGAGAGTTCACTCGTATTTGTCCCCTCAAAAACAACTTCGTAGCCCCTTTTTTCAGCCAAAGATACAAGAGCTGAAAGAATCCTTTTCTTGCAGAAATAACATCTTTCAGATGCGTTTTCCCTGAACTCAGGTGTGAGGATGTCCATATAGATAAGCTCGTGTTTCACACCGATCTCTACTGCAATTTTTTTCGCATCCTCAATTTCTCTTGTTGGTGTAATCTGGGAGATTACTGTAACAGCCAGAGTTTCCAGTCCAGCATCCCTGCAGAGTGCAGAGAGAGTTGAGCTGTCCACTCCACCGCTGAAGGCAACAACTGCACTTTTAAAACCTCCCAGAAATTCCATCATTCTGCTCAGCTTTTCTGCCGTTTCGGAGTTCATTGTTACTGGATTGCCGATGAAAATTTAAAGATTAACTAAATGTTCTTTCCAAGTTCCCTTGCAATGTTCAGAAGCATTCCAAGCGTCTTCTGCACTTCTGGCTCTCTTAAAGCTTTCATCAGCCCTATCAATCCCACAGGCTCAGGTTGTTTTTCGCATCTGCAGATCGCATCTCCCAGGGCATTCAAGAGCATCAAAGTTCTATCACTTGTGAATTTTGTTGAAATCAGACCTATATTGGCGAGCATCTCCATATTTCTGTCAACTACCGCATCGCTGATGGAGTCATGAATTATTTTTATGAATGCGGCAAATCCAATTATTGCATCCAAATTTCCGCTTTTTTCAAGCCAAACAAGCTTATCAACTACATCCTCAAGATATTCTCTGTTCTCTGAAATCTTTTTCAATAAGGGTTCTAATTCCTTAACTTCATCCATAATACCACCTCAGAGCACACCCCTGGCAGTTAACCAGTACATTCTGTTGTATGCAATCTTCATCCAGTGAATGAACTTGTTTGGTTTGACAGGTTTTGGAGGCGTTTCATAATCAAACCATATGTAGGTAGCCTGATCAAAACCGGTCTCTATGAAACACATAGCCTTCCCGAAATACCTGGCCGTTGGTGGCAATCCTTTTATCTCTGCTGATACGTTTTCTGCCACAACCTCCGCCTCGAAATGGGCAACACTTCCCGCTTTGCTGACCGGCAGGTTGGTTGCATCTCCCACAACATATATGTTGTCGTATCCCTCCGCTTTGAGCGTGTATCTGTCCGTTGGAACCCAGCCATCTCTATCCCCAAGTCCGGAGTCCATTATCACCTGCGAGCCTTTGTGAGGCGGGATTGCAATGAGCAGGTCAAAAGGCTCCTCTTCGCCTTCAAGGGTAACAACAACCTTTTTCTCAGCATCAACCTCTACTGGGTTGAAGAACGTTTTGTAATCAATTTTTCTCTCCTCGAACATTTTTTCAACAAGCTCTGCAACATTGTTCATAATGAATACCTTGTTTATGGGGTAGGTGTAGAGAATTTCGATGTTTTTCCTGATACCGTGAATTTTATAAAAATCGTGTAGCAAAAAAGTGACCTCTATAGGTGCCACAGGACATTTGTGGGGGATTCCCATCACGCTCACAATTATCTTGCCCTAGATCGGAAGAGCGGTTCAGCAGGAATGCCGAGACCGATATCGTATGCGGTCTTTTTCTTGATAAAAGATTTTTATAAAATTCACGGTATCCGGCACAACCTCGCAATTCTCTACACCTCCTCCATCACCACGGTACTCACTTCGACACACG
>CAZZLE010000201.1:0-2815 GCA_964654595.1 uncultured archaeon
TAAAATATCTCGGGTCTATCTCAATTATTATATCTCCTTCCTTAACTGTGCCCTTCCATTTACTCTCTATACTCTTAACTAAGCCTTTCTCATCAACCCTCTTACGCAGCTCAATGGCCCTGCCGCTGTAAACCTTTGGAATTGCCTCGATGTACTGCGGTTTCTGGCTAACCCTCACCCTGCCCCCTTTTATGATACCTTGCATGAGCAAAGCTTTAAATCACCCTGCCCGAGTATGCGTTTTTCGTCAACCCTCTTAGCCAGCTCAAGGGCCCTGCCGCTGTAAACCTTTGGGATTGCCTCGATGTACTGCGGTTTCTGGCTAACCCTCACCCTGCCCTCTTTTATGCCCTTAAGATAGTCCAGCAGTTCTGTTCCTCCAAACCTGTCGAAGATTTCCTCCCAGCTCGCATCCTTCTTGCCGAGATTTGGCTTGAGCTGTCCTGAAAGAATTTTGATGGCTGTGCTTTTCCCCGTTCCATTAGGACCGAGTATTCCCACCACATAACCTTTCCTGGGAACGGGAAGGTTGTACAGAACAAAGCCGTTCTGTCCGTACCTGTGAACTTCCCTGCCTTCAAGCTCCTCAGGCAGTCCGACAATCCAGATTGCATGCATTGGACATTTCTTGACGCAGATCCCGCATCCAACGCAGAGATTCTCGGATATGATGGCTTTATCCTCTACCTTTACAGTCTCATCTCCCGTCCTGACGCGGGGGCAGTACTTAACGCATTCATGCCCGCACTTCTTTGGCTGGCAGCGATCCTTGTCTACCACAGCAATTCTGAGAGCCATCGGTTCCCGATAGGCTGTTTGCTATTTAAGATTTGGGTTCTGACATGATTTTCTGCCAAATTCAACACAAGAAATTACTTTTTTGTACTTTCTTTTTTATAGGAAAACTTTATTTTTAAAATGTCACTGCATCAGGATATGGAGGTTATTAAAAACATCTTCAACAGAGCGGAAAATGGAGACAGGATTATGATTTCTTTTCCGGACATGGTCAGCTTTTTCACCGTAATAAAATGGCTCTACGAGCAATTCGGTGATCCGCTGTGGGTACTCTGGACGGATGCGGCTGTTGAGAGAATTAACTACCTCGGTAAGAAGTTTGACTTTCCGGTGAGAGGTAACGCTGTGACTATAGGAGCAAAGAAAGACTGCTATTTTCTCGATGTGTTGGCGAGATATGACGTGTACGACGACATAAGCAGGCTCGTGAAGTCCCTTCATCTGGAAAATGTGCTGATCATATCCTTTGGCGTGAACTTCCTCAAAATTTTCGGTCAGAGTCTATCCAAAGCGATAGAGTTTATAATAGAGCATGAAAGCGGAATTCTCTGCACCTGCACGGTTGGGGAAGCTCCAGACATTCTGTTCCCTTTTCATGACACCTTTATTGAGATACAATCCGGAGATGAATCGTATTTGGCTTATCGCTCGTATATTGCAAAGCTCAGGTTCTCAGTGGATGGTGGCATGATTGAGATGGGTGACACCTTTCTCGTTCAAGGAGAGCATGATTAAACACAACCAAAACCCGGATAAATGATTTAATCCTTCTCATTCCTCTAAGTTCAATGAGCATTGAACAGCAAATCAAGGAACTGGAGGAGGAGATAAAGAGAACCCCCTACAACAAAGCAACCGAGCATCATATCGGAAGACTGAAGGCAAAACTTGCGAGGCTAAAGGAGGAGGCTGAGAAGCAGAAAGCAAAGGCTGGTAGGCAGACGTTTTCACTGAAAAAAGAAGGAGATGCAACGGCAGTTCTGATCGGCTATCCTTCGGTGGGAAAATCAACATTGCTCAACAAGCTAACCGGGGCAAAAAGTGAGGTTGCGGATTACGATTTCACAACCCTGAAACCCGTTCCGGGTATAATGAACTACAAGGGAGCATCAATTCAGATTATTGATGTTCCCGGAATAATTGAGGGTGCTGCAAGCGGAAAAGGAAGGGGCAGGGAGGTAATTTCCGCCGTTAGGGTTGCCGACCTTATAATAATCATAGCTGATGTGTTCAACCTTCACACAATTGATATAGTAAAGAAAGAGCTTTACGAGGGGGGAATAAGACTCGACCAGAAGCCTCCGGATATCCTGATCAGGAAGAAGGAGAGGGGCGGTGTGAGGATAAGCTCCACAGTCCCGCTTCAAATAGATGAGGAGATTATAACCAGCATTCTGAAAGAGTACAGGATTCACAGCGCTGATGTTGTTATAAGAGAAGATATAACGATTGAAAGGCTTATCGATGCCCTGGCAGGCAACAGGGTTTACATACCATCTCTCACCGTTGTTAACAAAATTGATCTGATGGATGTAAATGTGAACAATGCAGTTAAAGTTTCGGCTGAGAAGGGAATAAATCTCGACCTGCTGAAGGAGGAAATTTACAGAAAGCTTGATTTTATTAGAGTTTACCTAAAACCTCCGGGCGGGAAGGTTGACTTAAACGAGCCAATGATTCTGAGGAGGGGAGCGACAGTTGAGGATATATGCAGGAAACTTCACCGCGATTTTGTGGAGAACTTCCGCTATGCAAGGGTTTGGGGAAAATCGGTTAAATTCGAGGGGCAGAGGGTTGGCTTGGAGCATGTAGTTGAGGATGGAGATGTTGTGACAATCTACGCATAGTTTTTACTGGTTTTGTCAAAACCGGTAAACGGATTTATATAGGTAGCTCCAAGATAGTTTTGAGGTGATGAAGGATGGTGATGATGAAGCTGTTCACGTCTCCCACATGCCCTTACTGTCCAAGGGCAGAAAAGGTGGTCAGCAAGGTGGCAAAGGAGGAGGGAGTGCTG
>CAZZLE010000202.1:0-2975 GCA_964654595.1 uncultured archaeon
CGTAAATACCGTAGCCAGCTTCAGATAACTCATTCAGCATTTTATGAGCGGTAGATTTTGAAACACCCAGTTCCTCAGCAAGCTGGGTTGGTCCTATCACAACAAGACCCTTTTCAATGGCGCTGTAAACTGTTCTGAAAACAGCCTCCTTTTTAGTATCGAACTTTGTTCGCATAGTGAACAAACTTTCATTCGCAATATATATTTAACGGATGCTTTAACGCAAAGCATGGCAAAAATTTATCGCGATGAAGATGCGGATTTGAAGTATCTTGAAGGCAAAAAGGTCTGCATAATCGGCTACGGAAGCCAGGGACATGCACATGCCCTGAACCTGAGAGATTCAGGAGTCGATGTTGTTGTTGGACTCCCCGAATGGGATAGAGCAACATGGGAAAGGGCTGAGAAGGATGGGATGGTTGTTAAAAAGCTGGGTGAAGCTGCTGAAGGGGCTGATGTTGTTGCAATGCTTATTCCTGATATGGTTCAGCCCGCAGTTTACAGGGAGCACATTAAGGACAGGCTGAAAGAGGGAGCAATGCTGATGTTCGCTCACGGCTTTAACATCCACTACAACCAGATAGTTCCGCCAGAATACGTGGATGTGGCGATGGTGGCACCAAAAGGACCCGGACCGCTCGTGAGAAGGATGTATGTTGAGGGCAAGGGTGTGCCATCACTGGTTGCGGTGGAGCAGAATTACACCGGCAATGCCCTTGAAATCGCTCTTGCCTACGCTAAGGGAATCGGTGCAACAAGGGCTGGAGTAATTGAGACTACATTTAAAGAGGAGACCGAAACAGACCTCTTCGGAGAGCAGGTAGACCTCTGCGGTGGGGTTGCGGAGATGATAAAGATGTCCTTTGAAACACTTGTTGAGGCTGGATATCAGCCAGAGATAGCATACTTTGAAGTTCTACATGAACTGAAGCTCATTGTTGATCTGATCTATGAGGGTGGAATCTACAACATGTGGAGCGCAGTAAGCGAGACTGCAAAGTATGGAGGAATGACAAGAGGCAAGAGAATCTTTACCGAACAGACAAGAGAGGAGATGAGAAGAATTCTGAAAGAGATTCAAACCGGAGAGTTTGCAAGAGAGTGGATTCTTGAAAACATGGCTGGAAGACCCGTCTACAACAAACTTCTGAAGATGGAGAGAGAGCATCCAATAGAAAAGATTGGAAGAGAACTGAGAGCAATGATGCCCTGGCTGAAAAAGGACTAATAAACTTCAGCCTCACCCACAAGCTCCTTTAACAAATTTTTTATAAATCTGCAGTTATTGCTTTCACTCATGGCATCGTTGGAAAAGATATCTGCCGAGAAAAACGCCATGTTGTCCTTTCTAACTCCAAAAATCACGTTTTTACCTGTTCGGAAGGTTATATCCCCAAGCAGAACCCTTGTGTTTCTGTTTCCGTTGAGAATTATCTCGCACTCCTCATTCACCTCCATGTGGTGAGGGTTAAGGAGCTTTATCACGTCAACACCTATGAAATACTCCAGCCTTCCCTTCATAGCCGAGGCATTGAGTTCAAGGAAATCTGCAACAGGCAGGAGGTTTTCAGAAAGACGAATCGGAACGTTTGTGTTTCTAACATGAAAAACCAGAATTTTGCTTTTTGCGAGCCTGGAAATTGCAGGCACTTCAGAGAATTCCAGTGGCTTGAGGAAAAAAATAATTTCGTAGGTGAATTCGATTTTGCTCAGCTCTGCCATATCTGCTGAAATCTTCCCGGAGTACTCCACGTGGTAGTCATTTATAAGACATTCCTCAAGCTCCTTGTAGCGATACCACTCACTATTCTCTGCAATCAGCAGAACGGATAGCATGTTTCATCATCCAAACATCGCTACAAATGCCTTTCCAAGTTCGGTCAGGAATATACTTAAATTCTTTCCTTTCCTTTCGGTAACGACAAGCCCGTCTTCCTCAAGACCGTTAAGATGGTAGCTCATTCTTGCCCTCTGGGCCATGTACTTCTTCTGCTCCTCAAGCTTTCCTTCCACAAGCTCAATGAGTCTGTTTATAGAATCGACACTGCCTCCTTCCTTCTCAAGAGCTCTCAAAATTTCGAGCTTGTCCTCGTTGACTTTTTTTATGGGTGGAGTCGGGATTTCGACAACAGAACTGCCTTTTTTGGCATATATCTTCCCCTCAGAAATCTGGGCGGAAATGAAACAGGCGAGACAGGTAAATTTGCTTGAATCCGTGATGTTGAAGAGCACATTATTACCCGCTTCAACTTCCTTTCTTACAGTTCTG
This sequence comes from uncultured archaeon, assembly GCA_964654595.1. GTDB lineage: Archaea > Halobacteriota > Archaeoglobi > Archaeoglobales > Archaeoglobaceae > Archaeoglobus. Next base: position 2,270 of record CAZZLE010000202.1, read on the forward strand.
AGTATTTCCACAACAGCATCATACACTCCTCCACCTTTTAGCTCAAGAACCTCCACTTCAACAAGAGAGCTGAGCACGTTTCTCACTTCATCAACGTACTTCCTTGCCTCATCTTTGTCAAATATTAGGTACGCTTTATGAATCGCTTGTCCACACATTTTCACACTCTCAACAATTTCGCTGGAGTTTGATTCAACTGAAATGACATGAACGAAACTTACCATAGCACTGAAAAAGTTTTGTTGTTTAAAAAATTTTCTATTATTAGAGTGTAAGAGTCTACAATAAAGTTGCAAAAACAATACTAAAAAGTGGTTGACAAAGCCATGCAAAGATTCGTCCCCAATCTATGCCTGAGACCGGCCCAATCGGCGCGGGCGATTAGTGACCGCGGGCTGAACGGCTCGCCGAAGCTCGCCGCTTACACCCCGGTCCTATCAACCTGCTCTTTTAGCAGAGCCCTTAACGGGCGGCTCTTTTCGGGGGTGGCTTCAGGCTTAGATGCTTTCAGCCTTTAGCCACTGGCGCGTAGCTGCCCGGCTATGCCCTGCCGGACAACCGGTAAACCAGTGGCGCCGGAGGCTCGTTCCTCTCGTACTAGAGCCTCCTTCCCCTCAGCCGCCCAGACACCCCCGTTAGATAGCAACCGACCTGTCTCACGACGGTCTAAACCCAGCTCACGATCCCCTTTAATAGGCGAACAACC
>CAZZLE010000203.1:0-1714 GCA_964654595.1 uncultured archaeon
ATCGATTTAAGGAATGTGCATGTAACACCAAAGTTAAAGTAACCGTGTTTATCCATGGGTGTGGTGACGAGGAAGGCTATGTCTATGTAATCCTCTTTTCCAATTGTCCTTCCGATTTCTCTTGCAATCATCCCTGCATCCGATAACACACCTGGACGATGCACGCAGGGTCCAATTTCTCTGCTGTATCTCCTTACCGGCTCATAAAGGAAACAGCTCTCCCACTTGAACTTCTCCTGTTCGGGGTCAGCTTTCAGAAATTCGTATGATGCAAGGTCTATGAATGTTCCTATTTCGACATGTTTCAGCTCGTCCTTCCTTTTTGCCAGGTACTTGTCTATAATAAGAGCGGTATTGGCTGAACCTCCTATTTCGATGTGCATCCCATCTTTAACAAGCCCGGCAGCCTCTTCAGGACTGATGAGTTTCTTTTCGTATTCGCTCCTGTAATCCACGTTACCACCTCTGAAACCAAAGATTATACAGAAAATATAACCTTTTCTAAAAGAATACAATTTGAAAAATAATTGAAAAGTTGAATAATGCTAATACTTAATTTTGTATAAAAGTTTTAATGCTGTCAAATCGCTCAGAATCTGCAATTTTCGGGAAGTATAATGCATGCTAAACAGAATTTGAACCACAGAAACGCAATCAATATATTAAGCACTGAATCAACAATCCCTGATGGTGTCCAAGGCTGTATTTTACACTGCTGCAGTCATTTCAGGAGTAATTCTTGCAGTAGCGGGAAATGCCCTGTATCAAAACATTGAATTTGAAAATGCACGAATTTACTTCTTCTACTCCGATTCCTGTCCTAAATGTCTCGAAGTTAAGCCCTACGTTGAAAAATTTGCTGAAAGGCATAACTTAACCTGGTGCAACGTGGCGAACATGGATTCAGACTGTTCCAGAATAGCAAAGGAGCTGGGGATCAGGTATGTCCCTTCACTGGTTGTGGTTGACAGAGAAATTCGCGTCTTTGTTGGTTCCGGTGACGTTATGAGGGTTGTAGGGGGATCAAAATGAAAAAGGCGGCATTTATGCTATCTCTGGCAGGAGTTGCGGATTCAGCATATTTGCTGCTTGGAGAAGTTGTTTTATGCCCGACAGAGATGTGTACTTCCATATCTGTGTTCTCTCTTCCACCATTCCTTCCAGCAATTCTTGGGTTGTGCTGGTTTCTTCTTTCAATTTTTATTTTTATTTCAAATGTTAACAGGATACTGCTTGATATCTGGAGGTTTTCAGGTGTGTTTGGAGCCTCATTCTTGGCTACATACGCCATTCTTCACAGCTACTTCTGTCCGTTCTGCTTTATGGCTTACGGAATCGGAATAATGCTTGTAGCATTTTCTGAAAAGCTTTACGGCTAAAATTCACCTCTTCTCACAATGCTGACAGGTATTCTACCCCTGTGAATGGCTGTGGCAATTAAAACCCCTTTACACCCCATCTCTTTTAGCCTTTCAAGATCTTCAATACCAGAAATCCCTCCTCCGAGCAGAACCGGATTTTCGGATATTTCAAGAGCCTGTTCGAGGATTGAGAAATCCGCCCTCATGGTTCCAACTGCATGTATCGGAAGAACAATTATGCCATCCAATTTGAAAGAGTTCAGAAATTCAACAGCCTCCTTCCAGCTACCGAATTTTCCAGACGCATCGAGAAATTTTTTCTTGAAGTCGATGCTTACGTAACATTTTCTGTC
>CAZZLE010000204.1:0-4928 GCA_964654595.1 uncultured archaeon
ACCTTGAGCGATAAGCCTTATAAGCTTCTCAGGATCAAGTCCTTCATATTCCGCAGCCATTTTCACGAAATCTGAGATCCTGCCTTTTCTGGCTTCCTCTATTAGAGTCATGATTACAAAAAAGACCTGAAGGCAAAAAAAACTTTGCCCGCTAAAAGTGACTCATGATTTCATCAATCAGAGCATAGGAAGTTTTTATCTTGCTCACATCACCAAAGTACGTAAGGTTCCATACGACGATGTGGCTGACTCCGATCTTCTCGTACTGCTCGAACTGCTGGACAATTTCTTCGGGTGTGCCGGCAATGTATGCTATCCTCATAATCTCATCCGGAACCTGCTTTATCGCCTCCATAATCTGCTCCTTGGTGTACTTCGTGGGAATGTAATCCAGCAGACCGTAGAACTTGCCAAATGGATGCCTGTAGCCGAGCATCTCGTAGAACTCTGATGGCATCAGCAGAGCGTGAATCTTAAGTATCGGTGACTGGAGCAGTCTGTTTACCTCCTCTGGCTTTTCATCCACAATTAGACTGACAAAAATGGCCTTTGTTATCTCTTCAGGCTCTCTGCCAAACTCCTTCGCAAATCTGTCGAGCTTCTCAGCCCTTTGCCTGTAAACCTCAGGTGGTAAAGTTGTGGGAAGCCATCCATCGCCGTGCCTGGCGGTAAGTTTTAACATTCTATCACCGTGAGCTCCGAACCAGAAAGGAAGCTTTCCTAAGGGTTTTACATCAAAAACAGCATCCTTAAGGCGGTAGAACTTACCCTCGTAGTTTATTGTTTCACCATAATCGCTGTTCAGCATGAGCTTCATGATCTCCACCGCCTCCTCAAGTCTTGCTACAGGTTTGCTGAATTCGATACCGTAAGGAACGATGTTCTCAGCCTCTCCCGCTCCGATACCGAGAATAAACCTCCCTCCGGTTGCGTGGTCCGCTGTTACAGCCTGCTGAAGCAAAACTGCCGGATGCCTCCTGAAAACCTCAGTAACGGAGGTTCCAAACTTTATTTTTTCTGTTGCAGATGCGGCATAGCAGATCTCGCAGAATGCATCATAGAACATGTGGCATGAGGGATAGCGCATTGCGAAAATCGTTTCTTTCCAGAGATCGTGAGGATACCATCCCATAAGGTGGTCTGCAACCCATATTGCATCGTAGCCCTTTTCCTCCATCCTTTTTGCTGTTTTTGGTATATCCTCAATTGGCGGGAAGGTTGGTGCAACAGTCCCGAACTCCATGGGTGAAAAATGGTTTCACATTATATGAATTTTTTTAAATTAACGATACATGGGTAAATCATGCCCGCCTTTTTCACCTGAAATTTTCTGCATCTTCCAGATAACGTAGAGCTTGCAGCGGTGAACCTGTTTTACAGCATCCATGAAAATGTTCTTGTTAAGGCCGTCGAAGTACAGCTCCCTTGTGAACTGAAAGAGCTGAGGATCGTTGACGTTTGGCAGAATCTGAAAGCCTGTGGGAAGAAAAAGCAGTGTAAACCTCATTTCCCAGAGCAGTTCGTTTCTTCTCTCGGAACTCATACTCATAAGAGAGCGGTAGTGCTCATCAGCAAGCTTAATCCCGGAGGCAACAACGACCATATCATACCTGTTCTTTGGAAAAAGAACATCAATGTACTGCCTCGAATCCGGAGGAACTTCAGCAATGAAGTGGTAGTCAGCATTCTCGTCCGTAATCCTGTCCTTATAAATTCCCTCCTCAACCAGCCACTCTCTTACCTTCCTTACTACCTCCTCCTTCATAGGATAAGTTGTATCAGGCTTTATTTTTCTTCCCCTTCATGACTGAGCCGAAATTCAGCAGTTTTTTAAAACCTTAAGCATAACTTAATCAATGAAATTATTCGACAGGGTTTATGCCTACACCTGGGGAAAAGCGTTCAGAGACTCCTCAAACTGCTACATTATAGCTGATGAGGAACTGCTTGTTATCGACCCCGGAAGGTTCAAGAGCTACACCAACCTGAGGGGTCTGATGAGGAATGACGGGCTGAAGGATGTAAACTACGTCTTCAACACCCACCTTCATCGGGATCACTGTGAGAGCAATATCCTTTTTGCTGAAGGTGGAGCATTACTCGGTTTTGATCCAAGAGAAATGGCAGTATCTCAGTATCAATTCAACCTTGACATAAGGCTTGGAAAGATGTTCGTTATCGGGAACACCGAAATTGAAATACTCAGAACTCCTGGCCATTCTCCCGGTAGCCTCACTTTCTACATTCCCGAATATTCTGCAGCTATAACGGGAGACCTGATTTTTGAGAACGGTGTTCCCGGAAGGTTCGACATTTATGGAGGTGATAAAAAAGAGCTGGCAAAATCCATAGAGAAGCTTCGGGTGCTGGAGGTTGAGTACATTCTTCCGGGGCATGGAAGGATAATGCAGGGTAGAGAGGGAATTGATGCCATGCTCGAAACTACTGCTGAAGTTCTGCTTCTCTGAGAAAAAACAATTAATCCTCACGACCTAAGCTTTAAAGTGGACGAACTGTTCTGCCCCCAATGCGGGATGCTGAAAAAGAGGTGCAGGTGTAGAGAGCGGAGCACAAGGCAGCGTAACCTTGAAATTCTGAGGAAAACAGGTTTTAAGGAAACTCTTGTCCCCCTTTTCAACACAGATGATGAAATTGTACTTTACAAAGTTCTCAGACCATTCAGGGAAACTCCTACAGAGGATCTCAGCTTTTTACCATCTCAGCTTGCCGAATGCTTGAGAAGGAGGGGTATTGAAAGGCTCTTTCCATTCCAGAAGGAGGCGATGATTCGCTTAATGAGGGGTGAGAACGTCGTCATCACAGCCCCCACAGGATTCGGCAAGACGGAAGCTTTCGTCATTCCCATGCTCTGGAGGATCTTAAAGGGAGGAAGGGCAATTGTCTTCTACCCCACCAAAGCCCTTGCGAGAGATCAGGAGGAAAAAATAAAATTCTACTCCTCACATCTCGGCTTGAAAGCGGTAAGATTTGACGGAGATTCCGGTATTGATGAAAGAAATGCTGTCCTCAGCGGTAAATGCGATGTAATCCTCACGAACCCGGACATGGTTGATTATCACCTCAGAAATACTCCAGCGTTCAGAAGAATCTGCAGAGATGTAAAATTTATTGCGGTTGACGAGCTTCACGTTTACACTGGCATTCTGGGAAGCAACATGCACTATCTCGTGAAAAGGCTATCAAGGTTTTCTGAATTCCAGATTGCATGCGCTTCAGCCACACTCTCCAATGCTGCGGAATTCGCGGAAGAACTTTTTGACAGAAAGTTCGTTTTAGTTTCAGGAGAGCACAGGAAGGGAACACTTCACCTGATTTTTCGCTACACTCCAAGTTTGTATTCAGCAGTAAGAGATATCGTCACAGCCCTGAGGAACAGAAAGATAATTGTTTTCGGAAACAGCTACAAAACAGTTGAAACTGTAAATCTTATACTAAGAAGATACGGGTTAAAATCTGCAATACACAAAAGCGGATTGCCAAAAGATGTCAGGCGGGAGGTGGAAGAGAAGTTCAGGAAAGGTGAGATAAACATCGTAGTCTCAACTCCAACTCTTGAGCTTGGGATAGACATCGGAGATGTTGATGTTGTTATTTCTGAACTCGTGCCTTACGGCCAGCTAATCCAGAGAACCGGAAGGGCGGGGAGAAGGGGGCAGGAGAGCATAGGTGTTGTAATTCTAAGGGAAGAAGATTCAATAAGCACGTACTACAAAGCAAATCCTGAAGATTACTTCAGGGAGGAAGCCAACGGTTATGTTGAGAGATACAATGAGGAGGTTATGAAGTTTCAGCTCCTTTCCATGTGCATTGAGAAGCCAGTCAGCTTTGAAGAGCTCGACAGGCAGTCCTTGGAGATCATGCGAAATCTGAAGGCACAGGGATTAGTGTTTGAGACAGGGGGAGTTTTTTATCCCACCGCAAGGGCATTAGAGCTGAGCAGAACCTTCAGTTTTCGTGGTATAGGGGATCCGGTAAAAATCTACCATGATGGAGAGCTCATAGGGGAGAGAGCTTTACCAATAGCCGTAAAGGAGCTGTTTCCGGGAAGTATTTTGATACACAACGGTGTTAGATACAGAACTCTTGACCTCAACCTCGAAAAATTGAGGGCTGAGGTTGTGAAGATTGAAAATGGATACGAGGTGACCGACCCGCTTTACACAACCATCCCGAGAATTATAGAGGTTGAGGGAGAAATTGATGATCCGGTAAACGCAATCTACTGCACATTAGAAATAAACTATCTCATTCACGGTTATATTGAAAGAAATGTATTCGACAGAGAAAAAAAGGATTTCAGATACCTTGATGAACCTGTTAGCTACACGTTCAGAACAAAGGGATTTCTTTTTTCTGCCCCTTTCCCCGATCCTGAGGATTACGAGGACTATTATGCCGGAAGCTTCCACGCTCTGGAGCACGTTCTCATTGAAACAACGGATGCCTTAACAGGAGGAGGAAGCAAGGAAATGGGCGGGATATCTGTTCCTGAGGGAGATATTTTTGTCTACGATGCCGCTGTTGGCGGTAGCGGGTTATCCAGACTCCTTTTCAAAAGACTCAGAAGAGCATTCGAGATTTGCGAGACAATTCTCAGAAATTGTGAGTGCAAAAGGATCGACGGCTGTCCGAGATGCACGTACAGCTATCAGTGTGGAAACAACAACCAGCCTCTCAACAGAACTGGAGCGCTCAGCATTGCTGAAAAGGTCTTAAAAGGTATAAAAAGAAAAACAGACTGGAGGAAGTATACCGATACTATCGAGATCAGGTATTTTCCCTAATACATAGCCCTTACCATTGCCAACCTCTTAAGACTCTTGCAGAGCTCCTCAGCTTCTTTCTCTTTCCCCATCGCTTTCATTATTCCCATGCAGAGCTTAAAAATTGCTTCCTGATGTTCGTTT
>CAZZLE010000205.1:0-12081 GCA_964654595.1 uncultured archaeon
CTCCAGTTTGATCAATGAAGGCAGCCTTCAGGCTCTCTGCCATGCCAGCCGTTCCTGTGCCGAAGGCATCGAGTGCCTTTAGAGAGTCTATGATCCCCTCAAAGGTTTCAGAGGTGGAGAGAATGGGAGAGATGTTGAAGAAAACCAGAACGGCGTAGTAGTAAAAGCTGAAAGGTTTTCTTATAACAGTTCCCGCAAGGGGTATGGCGAAGATCAGCAGTTCTGCCGGATAGGGAATGAAGTAACGCAGAGGTGAGGTTATGAAGTGCTGGTATGTTATTATTCCGGCTATCTCTGCCAGTAATAAGTTCAGGATGTATATCATTTCACCATCCCCACCAGCGCGGCCTTCCCCGCTTCAACTTCAGTAACCTCAACTCCGGCAGCCCTCAGCTTTCTGATTGTGCTATCCCTCATGGCATTCTCCACGATACCGCCCATGCTGTCATCCCTGAATGCTATCGCTATTACAGATACCGGAAGGTTTCCTCTTCCCGTGGCCTTCATAACAGCCTTCAGCGGGTTGCTTAGCTCCACCCTTGTTATGAAGATTGATGCAGGTTTTACAGCCTCGATGTACTTCCTGCTTCTCTCGACTGCAGAAAGAAAACTCTCTTCCCTGTCCGAAACATCGAGCTTGGCGAGAGTTGAGTAAATCTTGCCGAACTGTCTCCTTCCGGACTCAGGATGTATCAGCAGTTCATGTCCTACAGCATAAAATCCGACCTTGTGCCCTCTGACAGCAAAATAGTATGCAAGAGAGGCTGCAATCTCCACAGCGGTTTCGAAGCAATTCCTTCTCAAATCACCGTGGAGCATGTAGGGATTTGTATCAAGAAAAATCCAGACAGTCTTTTTACCCTCTCTTTCAAACTCATTAACCATCAGTTCTCCAATTTTTGCAGTTGCTTTCCAGTTAATGAATTTTACAGGGTCACCGTAGGAGTACTTCCTGATCTCCCTGAAATCGGTCCCCGGAACTCCGATTCTCGATAAGTCAATCTCTGGAGAGGGTTTTCTCGCTATCCCTCTTCTCTGTTCAACTTTTCTGACTCTGTAAACCCTGCTCTTTACTTCCCTTTTCGCCTCAAACTCGATTTTTGCCCTTGCTCTCCATGTTGCAAAATTGTTTTCAGCTTCAACAAACACAACGCCCAAATTGTAAAGTCCTCTTTTAAGGGGTACGCATTTGTAGCTGATCCTTATCACCCCAATGCCTGCTATGAACTTTCCTACCGCATTGCTTCCCTCAACAAGCTCAAAAGTATCGGGTAACTTATGCATGGCTTTGATCAATCCGAATCCGGCAACCCTGAGCTCAACGCTTACCTCAAGAGTTTCGCCCACCCTTTCTCCTCCCTCAATCTTAGCTGACATCAGCTCAGCTTTAAATGGAAAATTTGGAAATACAAGCAGAAGTAATGGCAAAACTGAGAGCTTGAGAAGCTCGACTGAGTTCAGAATAACTCCAAGCTCTGCAAGAAAAATGGATGTGAAGATCAGTGATTTGCTAACTCTCCTGAGTTTCATACTTCGGAACCCTCACCTCTCCAAGTATCTCCCTAACAACTTCCTCTGCTCTTATTCCTTCCACAGCATATTCGAATTTCAGAATTATTCTGTGTGCAAGAGCCTCCACCGCAACCCTTTTTACATCATCTGGAATTACAAAATCTCTTCCATCCATCACAGCCAGAGCTCTTGAGAGTTTAAGCAGTGCAAGACCGCCTCTCGGACTTGAGCCAAGTTCCACAAGTTCATGCTTTCTCGTTGCTCTTACAAGCTCGGATATGTATTTAAGAATGGACTGATCAACGTAAACCGTCTCGACGATTTCCTGAATCCTTCTGAAAGTATCGAGATTCACCACCGGCTCAACATCTTCAGTTGGATCGTCCTTCTTCCATGATATTCTTCTTCTGAGTATCTCAATCTCCTCCTCAACAGTTTCGGGATATCCGGGGCTTATTCTCAGCATGAACCTGTCCATCTGAGCTTCAGGGAGAAGGTAGGTTCCTTCCTGCTCAATCGGATTCTGGGTTGCAATGACAAAGAAGGGCAGTTGGAGGGGAAAAGTTTCACCCTCCACTGTCACCTGCCTTTCCTCCATTGCCTCAAGCAGTGCTGCCTGAGTTTTCGGCGGACTGCGGTTAATCTCATCCGCTAACAGAACATTGGTAAATACTGGTCCTTTAATGAACTCAAACCTGTCTCCACGCCATATTTTCACTCCTATTATGTCAGAAGGGAGCAGATCAGGTGTGAACTGAACTCTTCTGTAATCTGCTCCGATAACCTTGGCAAACACCTTTGCAAGCAGGGTTTTACCCAGACCGGGATAATCTTCAAACAGAATGTTGCCGTTTGTCAAAGCTGCAGCAAGCATGTTCTCAACAAGCTTTTTTTCACCAACATAGACATCACAAACGGCTTTAACAATGCTGGAGCAAATCCTCGAAATCTCTTTCATGCATAATCTGGCAAACATCAATATATGTGCGTTTTGATTAATGGGAAATGTCAAATAGCAGTATACTGAAATACTGCAGTGAACCTCGCTGAGATTTACGGGGAAATGGGAAAACACTCATGGAGAATTCTTGATGCCATTTTCAAGAACCTCTGGGATTACGAATACGTTCCCGTTCAGATTATCGCAAACCATGCCAGAATTGGGGAGGAGAAGGCAAAGAACATTCTGAGACATTTATCTGATTTAAAGGTAGTTCAGAACAGGCAGAGGGATTATGAAGGTTCAACCTTCACGTTTCTTGGATTGAGCCTCTACTCTCTTCACCGCTTGGTAAGAAGCGGGGTTGTTAATGCGATTGGAAAGCTGATGGGTGAGGGCAAGGAGAGTGCAGTTTTCAACTGCTACTCAGAAAAATACGGAGAGTGTGTAATAAAATTTCACAAAGTCGGGCACACAAGCTTCAAGAAAGTTAAGGAAAAGAGAGACTATGGAGACCTTCACTTCTCCGTTCTTGCTATCAGATCAGCAAGAAATGAGTTCAGAGCATTGCAGAGACTTCAGAGACTTGCGGTGCCGAAAGTATATGCATGGGAGGGGAATGCGGTAATGATGGAGCTCATAGATGCCAAGGAACTTTACAAGGTTAAAGTGGAGAATCCCGAGGAAGTTCTTGAGATGATTCTTGAGGAGGTCGCCAAATTTTACCGCAGAGGAATAATTCATGGTGATCTCAGCCAGTACAATGTTCTTGTCAGTGAAGAGGGGATCTGGATAATAGACTTTCCACAAAGCGTTGAGGTTGGAGAGGAAGGATGGAGGGAAATTCTTGAGAGAGACGTGACAAACATAATCACTTACTTCAACAGAACCTACCGCACAGAAAAGGATATTAATACTGCAATTGATAGAATTCTGCAGGAATGAGTGTGGTGTATGGAGTTGATATAGTAAGTGGCTCTGTCCACGGGAAGATCAAGCCCAGATACGCGGTCGTCGTTCTTGAAAACGGTAAAGAGTTTGAAAAGATCGTTTCGAGGAGCAAGCTTTTCAGAATGATAAAAAAGAATAAACCTGAAATAATAGCGGTGGATAACATTTACGAGGTCTTCAGGGACAGGGAGGATCTGATATTTTTTCTCAAAAACATACCTTCAAAAACCAAGTTGGTTCAGGTTACGGACAGGGAGAACTCTCTGCCCAGTTTGTCAAAGAGGTTTGGACTGAAAATAAACATCAGGAATCCGATGGATGAAGCAAGGGCGTGTGCTTACCTTGCAAGCTTTGGGATGGGGAGTGAAATTTCGGTATTTGCCGATAAAACAAGGATAACTGTTTCGAGAAACAGAAGCCTTGGAAAGGGAGGATGGAGGCAGAAAAAGTATGGGAGGAAAGTGCACAACGCTGTTAGGGAGGTATACAAAGAGATCAGGGAAAAGATTGTGGAGGCCGGATTTGATTTTGTTGAGGAGGTAAAAAAGGGATACGGCGGGATCTCGAGAGGGGTTATTATTGTTAATGCAAAAAAGGATGAGATTCCCGTAAATTCCTTCAAAACAAGAGACGTGCAGGTTGTCGTTGAGGCAATCGAAAAAGAAAAAATAGAATTCATACCGCTCAGAAAAACTCTCAGGTATCTCATAGTTGGAGTTGATCCCGGTTCAACAACAGCTGTAGCTGCCCTCGACTTACGGGGGGAGGTTGTGGACATAAAAAGTAAGAAGGGGTGGAGTCCGGGAGAGGTTGTTGAGTTCATATCCTCACTCGGGAAACCGGTGGTAATATCCACCGACAAAAGTTCCCCTCCTGAATTTGTATCCAAGATAAAAGCCTCATTCAACGCTGTTCTTTACACGCCAAAGGAGGACATAAGCGTGGAAAAGAAGAGGTTACTGACTTCAAAGTACATAACTTCCAACGACCATGAGAGGGACGCTTTGGCTGCAGCGATAGATGCCTTCAACAGCTACAAGAACAAGCTGATAAACATCGAGAAGCGACTTCCTGCGGGAATAGATTCTGACAGAATAAAGGCTGAAATCATCAAGGGAACACCTCTGAAGGAGATACTTTCCGAAACCAAGGAGGAAAGCAGAACAGAGAAGTTCCAGACGGACAATGTAAGCAGGGAAGAGGTGATCAGAAGAGACAGAGTTATAGAGAGACTTAAGGAGGAAAACACGATTCTCTCGAGAAAGATAAAAGAGCTAAGGGATGAGATAGACAATCTGAGGGCAAGGATAGCCTCAATTTCGAGAGAGGAGCATGAGAAAATAAGAAAGGAAACCTACGTTCAGAATCTTGAGAGAGAAATTGCAGAACTGAAAAGGAAGTTAAGAGAAAAAGATGAGGAGATTGAACGGCTTAAGCAGAGAATCGAAATGCTGAGAAAAATGAAAATGCTTGAGTTTCAGGGATGGAAGGAAGTTAAGGTTCTCAGAAAGTTTACAAGGGAAGAAATTGAGAGGGCAGAGAGGGAAATGGGGATTTCGGAGGGTGATATTATTCTCATAATTGATTCGAGCGGTGGAAGTGCATCTCTGGCAGAGATGCTCTGCAAGAAGGGAATCAAGGCCATAATATGCAGCAGTGAGATGTCTCATCTTGCAGCTGAGATTTTTGAGAGATACAACGTTCCGAGGATTTCCTTCGACGAGGTTGAGTTTATGATGGGTGATGACATCGCAGTAGTTAATGCAGAAAAATTTGAGAAAGTTTACGCTGAAAAGCTTGAGGAGGCAAAGAGGAGGAAAATTGATCAGCTTGAGAGGCTTGTTGAGGAATACAGAAAGAGAAGGGTGATTTAATGAAGCTTCTTTTTTCTTCAATGTTTCTCTACGAATACTCGACAGATATCATCGCCAAAGCCGTCCAGCTTGCTGAGTATGACGGCATCGAGTTCTGGCCTGAGACTCCCTATTTTTGGGTTGACAGGGCTATGGAAAAGCTTGAATGCTTAAGGGATTTTGATAACGCCATTCATGCTCCTGTGCTGGATCTGAATCCCGTTTCAGTAAACAAAGATCTTTGCGACCTTACCTTAAAGGAAACTCTCTTCTCCATTGCCCTTGCATCAAAAATCCGAGCTCAACCTGTAACTCTGCATGCAGGTAAAAGGAGTGCGGCAAGAGAACCTGTATGGGCGGATTATCTATCCTTAAATCGCTATCTGAGGATTTCAAGCAGATTTGCTAAAATCAAGGGGGTAAGAATAGGGCTTGAGAATTCAGAGAACAGAATAAACAACCTCTGCAGGACTGCTGATGAGATAAAAGAGTTTATCGATGCTCACGACATAATGTTCACCTTTGACATCAAGCACGCAATCCTCAACGGTGGAGTTGAGGAGTTTTTCGAGCTATTCAGCAGAATATGCAACGTTCACGTTAGCTACTATGATGAAAAGGGGAGACACGTTCAGCCAAGCAAAGGAAATGAGATCGAAGGTGTGCTAAAAGAGCTTTCAGAGCTTGGTTATAACGGTCCGCTAACTGTGGAGCTCGATGACCTCGGTATAGGTAACATGGATTTTGCCAGGAAGGTAGAAATTTTGAGAAGGGAGGGCAGATTTGTTGAGAAATTTTTCAAGCGGTAAAGGTTTATATCCTTCTCCCCTCTTCCCTCCATGAGCAAGGTGAAGCTTGAAATTGGAGAAGTGGCAAGAATCAGACTCAACAGACCTGAAAAGAAGAACGCCCTCGACCTTGAACTCCTTACAGAGCTTAGAGATGCGATGAAGGAGGTGGCGGATTCGGAAGCCAGAGTTACGGTTCTGAGCGGGGAAGGAGATACGTTCTGTGCGGGTCTTGACAGAAATCTGCTCTTTGCTCTTACCCAGCAGGATATAGGAAATCTTCCTGAGGCAATTGACTTTGTTCAGGATTTGATTTACAGCATCAGAATGCTTAAAATGCCAGTAATAGCTGCAGTTCAGAGATACGCCATTGGCGGTGGTTTGCAGCTTGCGTTAGCTGCTGACATTCGCATAGCCACTCCGGGGACAGTTTTTAGCGTGAGAGAGCCCGATTACGGAATAATTCCGGACATGGGCGCACTTTCACTCCTTCCAAGAATTGTTGGGGACGGTGTGGCAAGAGAGATGGTTTTCATGAGAAAGGACATAACTGCTGAGGAGGGAAAGATTCTTGGTCTCGTGAATGAAATCTATGAGGACCTCGAAAAAGGCATTGAAGAATACACGAAGAGAATTCTTTCAGTCCCTCCACACGTGTTTAGTTATGCCAAGGAAGTCTTGGAGAGAAGCTGGACCGAAAGCTTTCTGGAAAACCTGAAATCAGCGAAGGAAGCCCAGATAAAGTGTGTTGAGGAGACCGTGAGGCTTTTAAGAAAATAATTTTTTATTCCAGAAACGCAGCATCTTTAAATTATAATTAAGCTTCCATTTTGATTGAGCGGTACGAAAAACTATTTATCCCAAATGAATTATCGGGATGCAATGAAAGCCGCCGAAATTATGAACAAGAATGTAATATATGCAACTCTTCCAAGTACAAGAGACAAGGTACTGGAATTATTCAAGAAGCATGGAATATCAGCTGTACCTGTTCTGAAAAACTCTGAACTGGTTGGAATAGTCACAAGGAAAGATATTTTGAGAAAAATAGAGGAGAACCAGCTCGCCCTTCTGATGACACCAAATCCAACCACGGTTGATGCTGATGCTGATGCAAGGGAAGTGGTGAAAATCCTCACCTCAACCCCCTTCAGAAGGCTCCCGGTGGTTAAAGATGGAAAGCTTGTTGGAATAATAACTGTTAGAGACATAGTGAAGAAGATAGCTGAAATGAACGTGGAGAAGTCTGTCAGGGATTACATAACTCCTCACATTGTTTGTGTATGGGAGGAAACACCCCTGAACGTGGTCGGGGAGATCATGAGACTTTCCAACTCAGAGTTTGTTGGAGTACTTAACGATAACGACGAACTTGTTGGAGTTATTGACGAGAAAATAATGCTTACTGAAACTCTTATCGAAGATTTCATAGAGCAGACTGCATACTCATCCTCAAGCGATACAGATGATAGCTGGAGCTGGGATTCGGTAAGAGATTACACTGTGAAGTATTTCGAGGTCAGCGTGGTAAAGCTGCCAAGAGAACCGGTCAAGAACTTCATGAAGAAACCAGAATTCGTTTATCCGCAAACCAGCGTTTCCAAATGTGCTAAGAGAATGGTCAGAAGTGATCTTGACTACGTTCCCGTGCTCGACTCTGAAAACAGGCTCATGGGAACTGTCAGGGATAAAGATTTAATCAGGGTTTTGCTTTAATCAGCTCGTCAATAATTTTTTTCACATCCTCCATGACTTTATCAAGCGGTTTTGACGCATCCACCACAACCGTTTTTTCGTCTGCATTTTCAAGAAAACGCTTCCTTACTTCTCTCAGGTAATCCAGTCTTTCAAATGGAGAGAGTTCACCTCTTTTTCTCAACCTTTCCATGGCTATTTCAGGTTCTACGTCAAGAAGTATCGTCAGGTCTGGTTTTGGAGCAATTTTTTCGTTTCTCTCCCGGATCAGTCTGGCATCGATGCCCCTTGCGGACTGGTAGGCAATGTTTGATAGATAGTATCTGTCCATTACAACAAAAAAGCCCTTCTGCAATGCGGGTTTTATATTATCCCTCACGTCTATGTCTCTATCCTTTAAGAAAAGCTCAAGTTCCTCTTCCGGTGACAGTCTATCTTTTGAATTCTTTATTTTTCTCCCATACTCGCTGTTGCTGGGTTCTTTGAACACCTTTACCATGTATCCTCTCTTTCTGAGGAGTTCTGCAATGTATGAAGAAATTGTTGTCTTTCCAGCTCCATCAATGCCCTCAACAGCGATGAGCATCGGTTCTTGTTCTCCTTATCGTATATATTTTTAATGAAAGCACAGCAGATGTATTAGAGCCTTGCTTTCTCCATGCCCCAACTACTTGTTTCAGAAAATATTGTAAATGATTAATTGCTAAATTGACCGAAAGTTATAAATGGGGATTTACTGCAATTATGAACGATGTACAGGTATCCGGTGGAGATTATAGCGGACATGTATCTCAGCAAAGTTGGCGGGTACAGTTACGAGCTTGACAGAAATGAGATTGGAATAAACCGCAGAGCAATTGAGATGAACACATCAATTATCGCAAACGAAACAGTTGCAACCCTTAAGAAGTTTGAGGAAACCCGGCCATACTTCCTGAGAAGAAAATTTATTGTTGTGGGGATAGAGGAAAACATGGACTGCTACGAATTAACTCCAAATGGTGAGCTGGTGTTACCTGAGGATATGGAAGGAAGCGTCGAAGTTGGGGAGAGTGTGATCGTCAACACAGTTGAGGCTTTCAGGATAGATGGAGATTACAGCAAGGTTGTAAAGGCGATTAAATGGCGTTTAGAGAACCAAATAAGAAAGAACTGAAGGTAATCAGAAAGGCTCTTAACTACTTCGGTTCAGGCGGTTTTCTGGATGATCATTCCATTATTATAAGGGAGGATGGAAAAAAAGAGGTTTATGCGGTTTCAAAGGAGCTCTGCAAAATTATTTCGGAACTGAAGCCATATCATGCAGGAGTTAAACTGGGAGAGGTTGGGAAAAGATTAAGATTTTCACTTGAGGGAACTTTCTGGCTGATAAAGAACAGCAGAAACAGAGTTTGGGTAAATGAGAGAGGAGAGATGCTTTTTCTCTATGGCAGGGACATCTTTGCGGGTTCAGTTGAGAGGACATCAGAATTCGGTGAGAATTCAATAGTTTTTGTATGCAACAGACATAACGACGTCCTTGGAATAGGGAGGAGCAGATACTCGTCTGATAAACTCAAAAGCCTTCCAGAAGACAGCGTATTTGTGGAAAACCTTGTTGACAGGGGGGAGTACCTGAGACATCAGAAGACGTATCTATCATTTTAGTGGAAAACGTTTAAATGCAATGCATCACATGCTGTCTGTATGGGCAGAACGAAGAAAGTAAAGGCAGCAAGCAGGTTTGGACCAAGATACGGTCTGAGAGTCAGAAGGACGTGGCTTGAGATCGAGGAGGTTCAGAGAAAGAAGTATTTCTGCAGGAAATGCGGAAAAAAGGCGGTTAAGAGAACGGGAACCGGAATCTGGGAATGCAGACACTGCGGATACAAATTTGCTGGAGGTTGCTATCAGCCCGTGACATCCGGAGGAAAACTCGTTGAAAAGCTGGTGTAATCATGTCCTACATCTGCCTGATTTGCGGGGCTGAGGTGGATATTGACACGGAAAAAAGCCTCGTGCAGTGCACAAACTGCGGAGGAAGGATACTTATGAAGCCCCGCCCCCTTGCCAAGAAGAAGAGGGTAAAAGCCATATAGCACAACAGCATATTTTATTCGTGAGATTCGCCTGCAGACCGATAACCAGAGGTAGGGCGGAGGGAGAAGCTTTAGTAACAAAGGAATACATCTCCTTTCTGGGTGGAATTGATAAAGAAACGGGAGTGGTTATAGAAGATTGCGAGATAAAGGGGAAAAGCATAGCAGGGAAAATTCTGATTTTTCCCGGTGGTAAAGGGTCAACTGTTGGTACATACGTTTTGCTTAACCTTAAAAAAAAGGGAGTGGCTCCAAAGGCGATTATAAACAGAAAAACTGAAACGATAATTGCGGTGGGTGCTGCTATTGCCGGAATACCTCTCGTGGAGGTAAGAGATGAGTTTTTCTTTGCGAACGTGAAAACAGGAGATTACGTGACCGTTAATGCTGAGGAAGGATATGTAGAGCTGGTAAAATGAATCTGAGGAATGAAATAGAAAAGTATTTTCGGATTTACGGTGAGGAGAGAATTGGCAAAACGATTAGGTTTTATGTTTTACCAATTTCGCCTGAGAGTGAAATCAGAAGGCTGTTGCATCTCCTCTCGCAGAACTACGAGGTAGGTTTGAGATACCACTACGGCGAAATGGTTTTGGAGATTAAGGAGATTGAGAGGGAGGAAAGCTATGCTTTAAACATAATCCTCCTTATTGCGACGTTTGTAACAACAACTGCTGTTGGTTCCACATTTTACGGTCAGGAGATAAACATTGCCGGAGGTTTGATGTTTTCCCTCGCCATTATGTTCGTGCTTGGCAGTCATGAGATGGGGCACTACTTTGCAGCAAAAAAATGGAAGATGAAAACTTCCTTGCCGTACTTCATTCCATTTCCCACAATTATTGGAACACTTGGTGCAGTAATCAGACACAGAGGAATAATTCCTAACAGGAGAGCTCTTTTTGATGTTGGAGTCAGCGGGCCGATTACAGGTATTGCTGCATCGATAGCAGTCGTTTTGATAGGTCTCCAGCTACCATACGAACTTGAAGTTCCTCCGACACTTTACATCGGGACTCCGCCGATTTTTGATGCGATTCTTTACATTACAAATTATCAGAAGGATGCCATTCACCCCGTAGCATTTGCTGGGTGGGTGGGGTTCTTCGTAACTTTCCTGAACATGATACCTGTCGGCCAGCTTGATGGCGGACATGTGATGAGAGCCATGCTTGGAGAGAGAAGTGAGATGATCTCGAAAGCCGTTCCTTTTCTACTCCTTGCTTATGGTTTCATTATTAACGCACAGCTTAAGCAGCCAAACTCAATATGGTTTTTTTGGGGTTTCATTTCTTTCTTCTTCTCCATGCAGAGACATCCCAAACCGGCTGATGATGAAACCCCTCTTGATTTTAAAAGATATGTTATCGGCATTGTAGCCTTCATCTTGGCATTTCTCTGCTTCACTCCCGTACCTTTTTACACGGTCAGGTAAACGTTGTGTTTACTGACTCCATGAGTTTTATCAAAAACTCGACCTGTGCTTTAAACAAGCCTGTTATACTGTTCGCCAGCTTCTCGACTGCATCGGGATTGTTGTTCAGGTAATCGTAGACACCTTTCTGAAGGTATGTCAAACCCTTTGTACCTTCTGGATCACCAAAAACTGTGGTGGCGTTGCTTCCGAGGTAGTTGATGGCGATTGAGAAGTTCTTCATCGCCGAAACGTTGTGCTGTGTTGCATTTAGAACCTCTTTTATAACCTGACTGTTCCAGTAGTTTGAGACGAGGCCACCGTAGATTAATCCCCATACGTTTGAAAAGTTGAGGTTTGTACCCTCATTAACAAGAGTGGTGTTGGTTGCAGAGACAACCAAGAGTGTCAGGAAGTTCCTCAGTATTTCGAAGTTTAAGTCCAGAATTGCAATCACTATCCGCGAGAACTCATCAATGGACACTGCCATTGTAAATTTTGAAAACTCAGATTTAATAAATTTTACGGATTAAATCATGTAATTCACTATTATTATTACCATATATCGCAGTTCGAAGCTAAACAGCTTTAAAAATCACTTCAAATACAGCTCCTCTCGGCTTGTTATCGTAAACTCTTATCTCTCCCCCGAGAATATCAACAAGCTTTTTGACTATATACAGCCCCAATCCTGTTCTGTTTTTTGTTGAAAATCCTGCCTTGAATATCTTTTCTTTTATTTCATCCGGTATTCCTTCTCCCCTATCCGAGACTCTCAGGATTCCCTTGAAATTCACTTTGGCCACCTCAACCTTCACGCCCTCTTTTCCATGAACCAGAGCGTTCTCAA
>CAZZLE010000206.1:0-9896 GCA_964654595.1 uncultured archaeon
CAATTAGATGATGTGTGTGAGTGGTCCGCCAGAGGACAGAGAACTCGAACTGCGTGAGCACATCGAAGAACTCAGAAAAAGGCTGATCAGAATCTGCATAATTCTGATCGCTGCGGTATCCATCTCATACTACGTTTCCTACCCCTATCTACTCTCCTTCTGGTATTCGCTTGTGGGGGAGAACCCAATATACGTCTTCACACCTCTTGAGTGGGTCGTGATAAGGCTGGCCTTCTCAGTGGTAACATCTCTTCTGCTCCTTTATCCTTACGTAATCTACGAACTTTATCTCTTTGCCAAGCCGGGTCTTTACGAACATGAAAGGAAGTTTTTGAAGGCAATCCTGATTCCAAGTTATGGAATATTCCTCTTTGGAACTTTCATTGCCTATAAATTTGTAATACCCGTTCTTTACAGCATCGCTCTCAGTGGTGCAGCAGACCCGTACCTCTCAGCTGAGAGAACTATAACAAATGCCCTAAAATTGCTCATATATTTCGGTTTCTTCTTCCAGATCCCACTTTTCATGGTGCTTTCAGACAGGTTTGGTATAATAAACTACTCCACCTACAAGGGCCTGAGAATACCTGCATACATATTCATCCTCCTATTCATAACAAATCTTACGATGGACTTTACCGGCCTAACTCAGATTGCAGCTCTCGTGCTTTTCATTATCATGTATGAAACGGGGCTGGTTATGCTCAGGATTCTGTCAAGGAAGGCTGCTTCAAGAGTTTAGATGCCGTCACTGTTGATTCGAGGAAAAAGCAGAATGGTTATATAGACATTCTTAACATTTAATTTATCGAATTTGGTATAGGGTGAGAATGGGGTGGTTGGATGTACAGAATATTTCCTCTTAAGGTGGCTGAAATTAGTGTTCCTCTTGGTGCTGTCGTAATGATGGGAGACATGAGAGTTATGACAACAGGGCCGGTTTACGTCTGGGTTATTGATGGTGGGGATGAGAAAATAGTTGTTGATTCTGGAGTTGAAGAGGCAAAGGACGGACTGTTTCATGGATTTCCCGGTAAAGGCGGAGGTGAGAGGGGATTGAGGGAAGCTCTGGAGAAAGTAAATATCAAGCCGGAAGAGGTGGACAAGCTCATAATAACCCACCTGCATTTTGACCATGTTGCCAATGCAAAGCTTTTCACCAACGCAAGAATTTACGTCCAGAAGAGAGAGTGGGAATCTGCTTTAAACCCTCCTCTTCATTACCGCCAGATCTACGATGTCAGCATGCTTTATCCGCTTGAGGAGATGGATCTCTGCCTTATTAAAGGTGACGCGGAAATCGATAAGGGTATCAAAACGCTGCTCCTCCCCGGACATACCAAGGGATTGCAGGGTGTTCTGGTTGAGACGGAGAAGGGGGATTACCTCATTGCAGGAGATCACTTCTACACGTACCTTCAAATCTTTCCCCCAAAGCAACCGATTCACTTTACAGACACAGCCGGTATTACTGTGGAAATTCCAGCTTCTTCAGTTCCCTTTCTCCCACCTGGATTGCATGTCGACCTGACAGAGTGGTATGAAAGCTGTTTTAAGGCACTAAGGTATGTAAAAAGGCAGAAAATACTTCCCGGGCACGACCCAAGCTTAGAAGGAAGAGTATTCCCTTGATTTTAATTTTTCGAATTGCTGGCATGCCAACCAGAAGGTTTATCTTTAGCTTTGTTTATTATTCCTTAGATGGAAGCCATTGAAGAAGAGGATACAAACCTGAAACTTGCCGATAAAATCCTCGAAAACCTGATGAAAATCTACAGCATTGAGGAAATCATGCAAACGGTTAAGAAATACAAGGATAAGTCAATTTATCTTTGCGTAAAGAGAAGCAAGCCTGAATCACCGAAGATTTTTGTGGATTCAAACGGAAATCACTGCTACAGATGCGATGAAACTTTGATGATTCCTATTCCAAAGAAATTCGCAGTTCTTGAGCCTGACAGACTCTACTTTGAAATGACACTGAGGGCAAATATAATGTTAGCTCTGAACGGAGCTAAGGAGTGCGACTTGCACCGCTAACTTTTTTAAATTGCCCCCTGTCTTTCAACCATGCGATACAGTGTCGGGGTACTTGGAGCTACGGGAATGGTTGGTCAGAAGTTCATCCAGATGCTGGCTGATCACCCATGGTTCAAGCTGACGAGCCTTGCAGCATCTGAGAGAAGAGTTGGAAAGAGGTACGGTGAAGAGGTGGACTGGATAGTTTCTCAGGATGTTCCACAAATTGCAAGGGACATTGAAATGGTACCGCTGGATCCGAAGTATTTCGATGCGGACATTGTTTTTTCAGCGCTGCCTTCAGACATTGCACTTGATGTTGAAGCTAAGTTTGCTGAAGCTGGCTTTGTGGTTGCAAGCAATGCATCTGCCTACAGAATGGCAGAAGATGTCCCTCTTGTAATTCCAGAGGTGAATCCGGAGCATCTCGGTCTGATTGATATCCAGAAGAGGAAAAGAAACTGGGATGGATTTATAGTGACCAACCCGAACTGCACAACAATAATCCTTGTGCTCTCACTGAAACCCCTGATGGATCTGGGACTTAAAAGCGTAAGGGTTGCATCAATGCAGGCTTTAAGCGGTGCGGGTTATCCGGGAGTTCCGTCACTTGCCATAACAGACAACTTGATTCCATTCATAAAAGGGGAAGAGGACAAAGTCGAGAATGAGCCGCTAAAACTGCTCGGAAAGTTCAATGGAGAGAGGATCGAGCTTGCAAACATCAAGATTTCAGCATCATGCCACAGAGTTCCGGTAATCGACGGGCACACGGAAGCTGTCTGGGTTGAGTTTGAGCACAGCGTGAGTGTTGAAGAAGCTAAAGCAGCATTTGAATCCCTGAAACCACTCGACCTTCCAACATCTCCTGAGAAGGTGATAATTGTAAGGGAAGAACCCGACAGACCGCAGCCAAGACTTGACAGAGATGCTGGGAAGGGTATGAGCATCACCGTTGGCAGGATAAGGAAAGATGGAAATAACGGACTGAAATACATAGTTCTGGGCCACAACACTGTCAGAGGGGCAGCAGGAGCGAGCATTCTGAATGCCGAACTTATGGTGAAGGAGAAGATCATTTAAATTCGCTGCGATCGGAGAGCTAAAAGATTTCAGCACATTTAACTGCATAAAGTTTTTATTTAATGATTTGTTTACATTCAACTGGGGGTGTTGCACTTGGATGACGAATGTCAAAAACTGCTTGCAGAGAAAGAAGCCTTGATAAGGGAGCTTCAGGGAAAAGTTAAGGAGCTTGAATTGAAACTAAAATCCTACGAGATAAGGGATGTTTACAGAGGTATCATTCCGGATGAAGTTCTCGGGGAGCTGATAAAGCTACCACCTGAGCAGATGGTTATAGAGATCGGGAAATATTTGAGAGAGAAGGGTTCAACAGGTCAAGCTGAAAGCAGAAAAGTTTTAGCTGAAATGCGGAGGGAAATGGCTTCAGTTGAAGAAGAGCTTTCAATGGCTGAGAAGGGAGTTGAGAAGACGATTTCCACAATCACAGGTGTTGCAAGGGCAAAGGTTGGAGTGGATCTTAACTTCACACAGAAGTACGACCACGAAGGCAGTGACGTGGCTTTTCTTGCTGAGGACATAATGAAAACCTTGGGTGTTAAAGAGGGCGAATACATCAGCGTGAAGAAAAATGGAGTTGTAAATTTAAGGGCAATCCCCTATTCGAAAGAAGGTTTTATTGTTGTGCCCGCATGGGTTAGGGAAAGGATTGGTGCAAAGGTAAATGATTTTGTGGAGGTGATTAAAAAATGAAGCTAACACCCCAGATTGTCTTAATAGTTATTGTAGCAAGCCTTGTGCCACTGGGAGTTCTGAGCCAGCTTGTCCTAAGTGGAATTTCAGCATTTGGTGAAGAGGCAAAAAAGGATGTTACCGATGTGAGTCAGGAATATCTAACCAAAGCCGGGGAAGAAGCGGTGAAGATGAAGGCTCAGGATTTGGCTCTGACAGTTCAAACGTACATAGAGGCAAAGATGAAACTCGAGAACAAAACAATGCTGACAACCTTTGATCTGATCAATGATCCCAAGTTCAGAAATATTGGAACGCAAACATGGGGCGCCAAGGAGTATACATGGGTTGGTGCCGGGAATAAGGTAGCTGGAAGAGATATCGCGGTTCTTCTGGCACATCCTGCTTTTACCGGGCCCACTGAAAAATACCTTGGTGTTGATATTGCATTGCTGAAATGGAATGAAACAATGCCAGACCTTTACAGTCTTGTCTTAAAGGTGACAGAGAACCCCGAAGCCCCACAACCGGTTTGCGGTTACTACTACTGGGATGACCCAAGGACTGAGAAGAAAGAAGAAATTCCGAAGTACCTCTGCCACTACCCGACCACGGTAAAGGTTTATGACCCTATCAGCAAGGGTGAATTCTGGGTGGTGGCTGGAACAGCTGCATACATCGACGGTTACTTCCAGTATCTCACCCAGAATCCTGCAAACCCGGCAGAGAACATTGCAGGTGAGATAAGCAAGAACATTGAGGCTGCACTTCAGCAGGTTTACTACGCAATGGGTATTGCAGCAGCCATAGCTATAATCTTCGTTGTCGTTCTGGCAGTGTTCACCACAACATTCATTGCAAGACCTATAATCGAGTTAAGCAATACAGCAGACAAGATCGCTGAAGGAAACCTTGAAGCTGAGGTTCCGCATCAGAAGAGAGCAGACGAAATTGGAATTCTTGCAAAAAGTATCGAGAGGCTGAGAAGAAGCCTCAAGGTGGCCATGGAAAGCCTTGAGGAGGCACTGAAATGATTACCTACAAAAAACTCCTCGATGAACTCAAAAAGGAAATTGGGCCGATTGCAAAAATTTTTCTAAACAAGGCTATGGAAAGCCTCGGTTACGATGATGTGAATGAGTCAAATTACAGGGAAATACTTGATGTGCTAAAAATGAACAAAGAATTGAGAGAGTACGTCGAGATAGTCGAAGAGAGACTGGAAAAGGAAAGCTAAATACCCTCACCAATTAGCTTCTCCATTTCAGAGAGCATTTCATCAATTTTTTTTCTTGAGACAAAGATGACGAGAGACTTCGCAGCACTTCTTATCTCATCAAATCTCTCGACAAGCTCTTCAGCTGATTTACAATCATTGATCACATTAGCAACCTTTTTTGACATTTTTCCAAGGTACAGTTCAGCTGTGCTTACAAGCGATTTCTTGAGGGAATCAAAATCACCGGGTTTGATAGCTGTATAGATATCGTAGCTACCATCAAGAGCGTTCGCAATTATCTGGTCTATTTCTTCCTCAGAAGGCAATCTGATGCCATATTTTTTTAGAATCGCGTCTCTCTCTTCGGGTGTTGTGATAACCTCTTCCGTCAAACCACCTTCAACCTTAACTTCTGTCTCGGGCAGGTGTTCCACCACAGCATTCCTGTTCCATTCCAGAGCTTTGGCTATCTTTTCCTCATCGAGAATGTATACATCAGCGACACAGTTTTCAAGGGTAAGAAGCTCCTCAAGCGCTTTTTCTCCGGAAATTTCACTTTTACTAATTACTCTCTGAACTCCAGCAGCAACAATCTTGCCATTGCTGAAAAGCACCCTGGCTCGGGAAAGCTCACCTTTTTTGTAAGAAACCTCAACATAGCCTGAAAATCTTCCTTCAGATAGCTCTCTCAATATGTCTCTGAAGTTTCCCCTCCTGCCAAGCTCCAGGACCTCTCCTTTCGGGATAAGCATTTCCTCACACCATCGCGGTTATTTTTTCAACCGCCTTTTTTATTTCTATTTTGAGCAAACCGTAATTCGTTTTCTGATCTGCCACAATGCCAAACACCAGATCTCCCGCCTTTGAAGCTATAATTCGATCCTTTTTACCATCTATCATCACAAGTTCCGGTTCGTCAGATGATATCTTTCCAAGAACTTCTGAAGCTTTGTTAAATGCATCAGCAATCAGAGCAGCATAAACTTCATCATCACCGGAAAACATCGACTCGGCCTCGATCAGAGCCCCATCTCTGTCAACTATAAATACACCCTTAACCCCACTGACGCTGAGCATGTCAGCTATCACGTTTTCAAACATGATACCACCTGTAATAAAAAGTTAATAAAAATGACTATTTAAAAGTTATGCCAAGTTGAAGCCTCTCGAGATTACCCTCTGCAGAATTCCTCCTTTTCTTAAAGCAGCTGCGTAGCTCAGAGCTATTGTGGCAATTATCCCGAGAAGCATTCCAACCTGTCCGGAGTACTTGCTGAAATACAGAGAGATCCCTGTAGCTAACACAGCCATTAGAAGTGCAACGAAAACCCCGAGAAGGTAAATTACAATTCCCTTTACAGCCAGCTGTGAGGCTTTCCCTTCCTCCAGTCCTGCCAGAATGTGTCCCCTCTTAAGCCATATGTAACCCCCTGCAATCATGGGGACTAATGTCGGAATTGCCATCGCATACAGTGTAAGAGCAACGTTGCTCATTGCGAAGCTAACCCACATTGTTCTCCCAGGTTCCCAAGGCATTCCCGTGACTGTAGGATCCCATGTAAATCTCTGCCAGCCAGTGCCGTCCCATCCGTGTACGAGCACGAAAAAGAAGGCAAAATATCCGGCTATCCACTGGATGTGAGCAGCATAACTTCTTCCAGACCTAATAAGTTTAGCTGCAACCCAGAAGCCCACAACAGCTAACAGAAAGTCTCCTGCAATGAAAGCTGTTACGTATGCGGTAGGTATCTCGCCAAGCGATGTCCAAACATGCATCGTTTCCCAGTGCGGGAAACTCCATAGAAGCCAAATTGCCTCAGGGACAAAGATAACGCCTAAATAGAACAGCAGTGCAGCCAGGTAGGCATTACCGAGTATTTTTGTTTCCCTTTTCAGTTGAGTGGATGATGCTGTTGCAAACATAGCTCCTATTGCATAAACCCACAGTAAATCAACCTGCAGCATGAATACAACTATTAACCAAAAAATATATATTTTACTATAAGTTAAAGATGATGATGATAATAAATAATCGCTCAAAACCAAAAATCTCAACAAGTTCTTTGATTTACCTTCATCTGAGCTAAAATCACTGATAAACTTCACGGGAGAATGTTAATTCTAACCCCCAGTGACTGCAGAGTTCTGAAATATCCGGGATAACTTACCGAAACAGCTTCTGCATTTTTACATCTCACCTCTCCAAGGAGACCGAGGAGTGAGAATGCTAAGGCCATTCTGTGGTCTCCAAAAGAGTCCACAACACCTCTGAACTCCTTTTTGCCCCCTTTAATAATCAAACCATCCTTCAGGGGTCTGACTTCAACTCCAAGAGCCCTTAAATTCAAGTTAATGCCTTCAATTCTGTCTATCTCCTTTATTCTCAAATGTTCAGCGTTGTAAATTCTCGTCTCGCCTTTTGCAACAGCTGCAAGAACAGCAAGGGTTGGGACGAGATCTGGAATGTCAGACGCATCAACCTCGACACCTTCAAGTTCCGACCTCTCAGCCCTTATCACTCCCCTCTCCCTGTCCCATCTGACCTTCCCTCCCATCTCTCTGCATAAATCCACAATTCTCCTGTCACCCTGAGCTGATTCGAACATGCCTTCAACTGCAACCTCTCCGGCAATAAGACCAGAAGCGATAAGATAGCTTGCAGATGAAAAGTCTGCCGGGACTTCATACCTTCGCAGCCTGAAATTCTGAGAGCCGGGAATGCAGTAAACGTTGCCGTCTCTTTTTATCTTCACCCCGCTCTCTTTCAGAATCTCAAGTGTTATGTCTATGTAAGGCTGGGATTTTACTCTCTTTACCTTCAGCAAAGAGTCGCCCTCAGCCAGTGAGAGCGTGTAAATTAGCGAGGAAATGAACTGCGAGCTTGGAGCATCAATCTCCACTTCACCACCCTTAACCACACCCTGAACCGAGAAAGGTGGGAAGTAAGGTTCCTTTCCATCAAACTTTCCCCCAAGCTCTGATAAGGCCAACACAAGCTCTCTGTTTGGTCTTTTCCTGAGAGATCTATCACCATCAACAACGCTTCTGAATGGTGAGAGTGAGAGAAGACCTGTGAATATCCTCAGAGTTGTTCCCGAATTGCAAAAATTGAAGTATCCATAAGATTTAATGCTATCGACCCCATTAAACAACCATTCCTCTCCTCTCCTGACAAATTTTGCCCCGATTTTTTTGCATGCATTCAGTGTTGAAATTGTGTCTTCAGAGACCAGAGGGTTTGAAATTCTTGATGAGGGGGAGAGAGAGGCTGCTATAAATGCTCTGTGGGTGTAGCTCTTCGATGCGGGTGGTCTTGCTCTGCCCCTTACTTCGCTTTTCCTAACAACTACATCCATGCCCTGCTCAACCTCTCGAGAATCTTTTTCTTTTCAAAATCACCGATTTCAGCCTGCTTTACAGTTTCGCGCATGAACTCGATCACTTCATCGTAAATGTCCTTTCTAACCGGAAATGGTACTCCATCCTTCCCACCAACGGCGAAGCAGTATTTTGCAGGGTCTGTTTTGTCATATTCTGTGTTGTAGATTATCTCAGCAATAAGTGCGAGTGCTCGAACTGTCTCTTTACCAAAACCCCTTATCAAAAGCATGTCCTCAAACCGATCGGGCTGGAGGTTGTATGCCCTTTCAATAACCTTCCAGTCAATCTTTTTCGGAACCATCAGCCCTTTCCTCCATCTCGATACGGAAACCAATTTTTCGTAGTCTTTCCTGAAACTTCCATCCCTTACAATGTCCACACACACCTTCTTCGCATCTCTGCTCAGTTCAGAAAGCATGTTTATTACTTCTTTTTCTTTCCTTTCTGTAATTATTCCATCATGCACGTTTTCAAGTTCCGGAACGCTTGAGTAAACGTTCCAGTGGTATCTCCGGGCAAGTCTTTCACTCTCATTCATCCCCTGCTGAATCACGGTGAAATACTTTGGTGTGAAGATTAATGCATGATGGTAGAGGGAATAACCATCGATGAGGGCAGCACTGTCAGCCTTCGCGGCCAGTCTGCTGAAATCCACAAGCGTTTTTCCATCAGCCCCAATCTCATCTGAAAGCTTCATGATCTCTTCAGGTGTCCTTAGAGCGTTCTTCCCCTTACCACCTGCAACCCTTATCTCGAACTCCTCATTGTTGAGTACAGCTTTCAGAACACCTGTAAGAACGGTCGTAACGCCGCTTGAGTTCCAGTCAAAGCCAAGAACATTTGAGAGAGACTGAAAGAAGATGGGACTGGAAAGCCTTTCAAGGAAGGCCTTTTCACCGTATTCCATGATAATTAGCTTTACTACTGGCTTTGCAAGCTTTTTCATTCTGTTAAGCAACCAGTACGGAGCTTTTCCGTGATGCAAGGGCAAATAAATCTCCTTCATATGTCAACGACGACAAAAGCTAAGTACCCATTATCAGTTTTCTCAACCCTGAATTTGTGGAGCGTTATAGCCTTTGGCTCAACTTTCACCATTTCTGCATTGAACTTTCCACCACCAAGCTTTCCTCTCGCTTTAATTGCACTGCCTTTTTCAATCTCAACCCTAACAGTTTTTGCCGCGAAGAATTCGGTGTCAAAGAGATAAAGAAGTTCGTTCAACCATCTGTAAAGCGTGATTTCAACGTCCTCTCCTTCACACTCAACCTCAGCCTCTCTTTCTGTTTTCAGCTTTGATGTATCAACAAAAGCATCGTAAAAGGCGAGGGCAGCATTTTCGAATAGTTCTTTCAGATCTGAACCATAAACTTCGAATGCTATGTCTGCGGTGTGGTCTACGAACCTGTATTTCATGTTATCCCTTCACACAACCTGCTATAATACCTTTCTCCTGACAAGCTTTAAATACACTCTCTACTATTTTTCCCATGGAATTTGTTTTTGGAGAAAAAGTTTTTCA
>CAZZLE010000207.1:0-5015 GCA_964654595.1 uncultured archaeon
AACTTCTTCAAAATCTGCCTTTAGGAATGATTCCGTGTAGTCGATATAGAGTGCACTGACTTTCCTTTCCATTTCTCTCACTCTATCATCACCTTCACCCAGATTCCTTAGCTTCTCAACCTCCTCCAGGTATGGCTCAACCTGCATGATCCTCCTGTCCCTTAATTCCTTCAGCATTTCCATGAGCTTTTGCGTGTAAAGTGGATACTGCGTACTGATCTTTCTTGCATAAAAATCAACACTTATTTTTCCATCCAGAACATCATAAAAAAGATCGTTTCTCGGCTCTTCCAGTATTATGGTGTCAAAACCTGAAAACTCTAACTTTAAAAATTGGAGATTTTCAACTCTTGGAGAGTTGTAGATGATCCTCATTTTTTAAGGTCTTTGAAGATTATTTCAGCAACTTTTTTCCCGCTCAGAAGCATTCCACCAAATATCGGACCCATTCTTGGAAGGTTGTGAACAGCTGCAACCGCCATTCCTGCTGCATAAAGACCCTTTGCCACCTCTCCTGTTTTTTCAACAATCTCTTTCTCTGAAACCTCCGAGTAAGCTGACCTCTCTCCGGGAATTGCAATGTTTAAGGGAATCTTTCTCGCAGCAACTGATATAACCTCCGCATCGTGTCCGGTCGCATCAACCACTGCCTTGCTTCTGAGGAGTAGAGGATCAACATGCAGTCCGGAAATCTCAACAGCACCCCACTGAATGCATACTCCCTCAACTCTAAGCGGTTCATCTCTGAAAATGACGTCCTCAACCGAAACCCCGTGGATTATCTTCGCACCTGCATCAATAGCCTTTGCTGCAAGTTTCGCCATGAATTCAGCTGAATCCACCACGAGAAAGTTTCTGTGTTCAGCATATCTTATTCCAAAATCTTCGAGTATGTCCTTTGTTTCTTTCTCAATCACCACTTTATGAAACAGCATTCCTCCTCCGCCGATGCCACCTCCGAAGCTCAGTCTTCTTTCTAAGACAAGCGTCTTGAGACCGCGTTCAGCAAGATACCTGGCAGCGGTCAGCCCTGAGGGACCAGCGCCAACGACTATAACGTCGGATTCTGCATACTCAACCCATTCCTTAGATGCCATCTCGACTATCGCTTTCGTTATTTCTGCTTCCATGTGTAGTTAAGTTCGACGGGGTTTATAAAGTTTCATCTCAACCTAACTTCTCAGAAAGTAATACATTAGCCCGACGAATCCCGCAAGGCTTACTGCCATTTCAGCGGAACTTTGAGAAGCCACGCTTCCCAGAAGGTACAAGGGCACAAAAAGGAGTATTAGAATTAGGGAGACTGCCTCCAAGAGAATCATAGGTATCAGGAACGGTAACAGGATTCCTATCATGGTAATTCTTAGCAAAATAATGTATTTAATTTTTGCTGAGCTTATAATAATTATTACCACTTTAAACATCGCAACCATTTTAGCTCTCTGAATGAAGTAAAAATGTGTCGCTGAAAGAGTTGCTGAAGGACAGGCTCGACGAGGAGGAACTTAAACTTCTCAGAAGGAGTTTCGAGATCATAGGTGATATTGTAATCATTGAGATTCCCGACGAGATTCTTCACCATGCCAGAGATATTGTGGATGCAATACTCAGCAGACACAAGCATGTCAGAACTGTTCTGAGAAAGATCGGAGAAGTTAACGGTGTTTACAGGGTTGCAAGATACGAGCCTGTTTACGGAGAGAAGACAGAGACCGTTGTGAAGGAGCACGGTTGCAGGTTTTTGGTTGATCCAACAAAGGCCTACTACTCTGTAAAGCTTTCAGGAGAGAGGGAGAGGATTGCAAGGCTTGTCGGCGAGGGAGAGAGGATCCTTGTAATGTTTGCAGGTGTTGGGCCATACCCTATTGTAATTGCAAAGCTTGCAAGGCCAGAGAAGGTAATAGGAATTGAGCTAAACCCGCATGCTGCCGAATACTTCAGAAAGAATGTCAGGCTGAACAAAGTTGAGGATGTTGTTGAGGTTTTTGAGGGAGATGTTGAGGAAGTTGTCCCGAAATTGCCCGGTGAGTTCGACAGAGTTGTTATGCCGGCTCCATATTCGGCAGAAAGCTTCATCCACCTTCTGAAAGGAAAGGTTAGAAGGGGGGGATTTGTCCACTACTACACCTTTGACAGCCAGAATGAGGAGGAGAGGCTGCATGAGAAGGTGATGAAGAGGTTTGAGGATGAAGGATTGAGTGTTGAAGTTTTAAGGGTCAGGAGATGCGGCAACTTTGCTCCGTACGTTAACAGGTATGTGGTTGATTTAAGGGTGCTGTAATCTTACAATCCCATTTCTTATTGATGGCTATCAGCATGTGTTTTCATCGCCAACAGAAACTGAAGGTTCTGGATTGGGGAAAGTGGTTTTTCTGCATTTCAGATAATCTGCCGGTATTGGGTAGACTTTATTACCTCCCGGTGGGTCCCAACCAAGTTTTGCCACCGCAAGACCAGTATTCTCATACCACTCATACTTTATTCTTTTGATTTGATTATGGAAGTTGTAGTTACCGGAATGCTCTGTAGGAGGCTGGAGCCGCCAAGCATCTATGACAAGCGTATCCCCTATCCAAACTCTACTTCCATCATCGGTGGTTACATAGATTATGTGATTTCCATTTCCTGCTGGCTTTATCCACCCTTCCCATCGAATGCTTACCGTATCTGACTGATCTTCCCACGAATTGCCGTTTATTACTACCAGACCGCTTCTCCAATCGTGGTTTATGTATGTGTCAACATCAGTTCCTTTAAAAGTATTGAAGTCTGTTCCGTCATAGTAGTAGTATCTTAAGCCAGAATCCATAACACTGTCAATGTTACTCTCACTGCTTGCAGATGGGTTTCCATAAAGCATGTATATGTTTACGGTTCCTGACGCCGGAATACTCGGAACTTTAACCCATATCTCAGTGTTTGGTGTATTGCATGTTCCGTCCTCGATCCAGTAACTGAGGGGGTTAAAGTTCTCATCGATAAATCTTATATCACCGCAGTCGCTTCTCATCTTGCCACTGCTTATTAAAGATTGCGTGTTCAGCGTAACATTAATCTGATAGTCCGTGAGAGCTGATCCGGTGTTTGTTATTGTTATTTCTCTCCAGTATCTCCAGCCAGCACTGCAATATCCACCGGCTCCGGTTATAATCAGCTCAAGCACATCACCTGAACCTCCGCATGTGGCAAACAGGTTGGCTGTTCCGTTATTCAAGGCGGTGACTCTGACCACTCCCTTTCCATCAGAACTGGTGGTGAGGGAAATGGGATAGTAGCTTATAAGCCCGGGAGCATCCGTAGAAATGTCCACAACTGCACCTTCAACAGGATTGGATCCATACCAAACGGAAACCTCGAAAAATTTCTGTATTCCTTCAAGCGAAACGTTCCAGTTATAACTTGAAATGTTCCAGAATACATTGAAAATTCCACCTCCACCACCACCCGGTGCAGGTGAGACAGTTACACTGTACCTGATCTCATCCACACCATCCACGCTAAATTCAACTTCGCAAGTGCCAGCAATGTCGGCATTGAAATAATACCACACCTCCCCGTTATCGTTGGTATTTTTAGTTGCTGAGCTGTGACATGAATCTTGTATGCTGACAGCCACGTTTCTAACGGGATTGTTGAATTTGTCCAAAACCCTGACACCCAGAGGGATCGTTGTCCCCGCGTAAACACCATAACTCAAGCTGGATAAGTTAAGCAAACGGCTCGGAGTGATTTCAGAAGTTATCTCAACCTCACCAGCACTCGTTGCTGTCACCACAAAGTAGTTTATCGAGAGATCAACGTCGTTAACGTTCAGAGTTATCTTTCTCCCATCCTTTGAAACTTTATCGCTTCCGTAAATAGCTGAGAGTGTGTCATTCCACCATAATGCAGTTCTATCATCATAACACAAAAATTCTAATGTTCCGGAAAACCTTATCGAACCCCCATAAGAAATGGGGTGGAAGATAAGGTTGATGTTCTCTGTTGTGGAAAAGGAGTTGAATGTTGCATTGATGAGGTATATCGTAATTTTATTTCTTGTGAAGGAACTCTGATCAGAACTTACAATGAGATACGAGTGCTCCATTCTAAAGACAGCTGAATGCTCAAAAATGAGCTCGGGAGAGGAGCTGTAAAGGTAGTTTGGTCTGTAAATTATGGCATGGGTTGTAAAATTTTCAGTACCAATTTTTACCCACAGTTCCCTTTTATCAATACTCCCGGCTGCCTTTGATGGGGAAATCAGAATGTAATATTCCGGATACTTTACACCCGCGTCAATAACTATTTTGGCAGGATTTCCGGTTGAACCCGCTATGCTGACAGCCTCACTCAGCTTTGCAACTTCATAACTTACCTTATCCAAATGTTTAGCCTCAGCACCCTTGTTCCACTGAGGAACAGCATTTGACTGCATGATACTCATAAATCCCATTATTATTGAAAGCAGCAGAACGAAACCTATGAGTGGTGATAAAGCCCTGCTGTCCATCCTGAATTATTTAACAATACAGCAATATAAATTTTTGGTTCAGTAACACTTAGCAAGTTCAATCAGCTCTCAAAAGACTGTAAAGTTCCACAACCCCGCCGATGACAATCACAGCCGGATTCTCAACCCTCTCCCTTTCAACTGTATCTGCAAGTTCCCGGAGCTTTGTTATCAAAACCCTCTGGTCTTCAGAGAATCCCTTCTCAATGATTGCAACCGGTGTTTCGGGATCTTTGCCGTTTTCAATCAGTTTTTTGGTTATCTCAGCAACTTTTCCAACACCCATAAGCACCACGATTGTGGCGTTGAGCTCCGCAAGAGCCTTCCAGTTCAGCCTCTCTCTGCTCTCCCTTCCGGTAATGAATACGAGTGCGGGATCGTAGCTGCGGTGAGTAAGAGGAATTCCGACACATTCGGGAACTGCAATCGCAGAACTGACCCCCGGAACAAACTCAAACGGAATTTTGTGCCTTGCCAGAAATTCCGCTTCCTCACCACCTCTGCCAAAAATGCTTGGATCTCC
>CAZZLE010000208.1:0-4451 GCA_964654595.1 uncultured archaeon
TGCGTTCACCGCTAAAGGTGAAGGTTTACACGTATCGTTGGGTAGTGTTCTGGGTGATGGCTTTAATTTACTTCTTTGTGTACTTTCACCGAACTTCTCCAGCAGTACTTGCAAACATCCTGATGGAAGAGTTTGCTGTAACCGCCCTCGCGGTTGGTGTTCTTTCATCAGCTTATTTTTATCCCTATGGATTGATGCAAATTCCTGTGGGTTACCTCTCAGACATTAAAGGGCCAAGGCTGGTAACAACTGTTTTTACACTGATCGCTTTCTTTGGAACGCTGCTTTTTGCCTTTTCCCCAACATTTGAGGTGGCAATCCTTGGAAGGCTCCTTATAGGGGTAGGTGTGTCGGGAGTTTACATCCCAACGATAAAGATAATTTCCCGGTGGTTTAAAGTCGATGAATTCGCCACTCTTACAGGTGTGCTTTTTGCTGTGGGGAATACCGGTGCCCTTGTTTCAGCCTACCCTCTTGCAGCGATGACTTCTGCATTTGGATGGAGGCACTCCTTTCTCTTCATTGCTGCAGTCACGCTTGTCCTTGCTCTGAGTTGCTGGATTCTCGTCAGAGATTCACCTGAAGGTAATGTTAAGAAAATTGAGAAAAAAGGTTTTTCGGCAAGCTTTCGCGTTGTTGTGTTGAATTCAGCAATCTGGTTGATTGCAACTTCAGCATTTTTGAGATACGGTATTGTGATGGGCTATCAGGGATTGTGGGGTGGGCCGTATCTGATGGATGTTTACGGCATGGGGAGAGAAGAGGCTGGAGGCGTGCTGATGACAGTGGGATTTGGGACGATTGTTGGAGCACCGGTAATAGGTTTTCTCTCAGACAAAATTTTCAGGACGAGGAAATGGTTCCTTTTTGCTGCAGGCATCGGGTTTACATTAACGATGCTTCCGCTCGTTTTCATGACAGCCAGCCTCTCGGTAATTCAGCTGTATGTCATATCTTTCCTCATAGGGCTTTTCAGTGCTGCAGGACCGGTTGCGTATGCGCTGGTCAAGGAATCATTCCCGCTGGAAGTTACCGGCCTGGCTACAAGCATTGTAAACGTTTTTCCCTTCTTCGGGGGTGCCGCATTTCAGGTTATCATGGGTTATCTGATGGATTCAGTCGGAATGGATGGTAATGTCTATCCTCCTGAAGCTTACTCTCTGGCCTTTTTATTCTGCCTGATTGCATCGGTAATTTCATCAGTTCTGATTTTGTTCGTCCATGAAAAACGATAAGTTTTTTTAAATCACACGAATTTGTGGAATTAATGATAATTGGGATTGACGTTGGTGGAACCAACACGGATGCTGCTATAGTTTCTGATGAGATAAAAACCATCAAACTGCCAAATGAAGCTGGGATGGGTGGAATTCTCAAAGAGATTTCAAAAGAAGTTAATCTGGTAAAAGAAAAGGTCGTTGTAAGCACTTCATGGCCGTTGAACCTTATTATCTCCAAATTTAACGAGTCCCGAACTCTGAGTCTCGTTGTACCGGGGCCGGGATTGAATTACTCCGGGTATGGTGAGGTTGTTAGGGGTTATGTCAATCACAGAGGAGATGTTGTTGAAGACATAGATGAGTACGAGATTAATGCAATTCTTAGGCAAAATTCTTACGATAATGTTGCAATTTCATCAAAATTTTCGGTTAGAAATTGCAGTTTGGAGGAAAAAATTGCCGGGATTGCCAGAAACTATGTGGAGGACTACAAAATCGCCCTGAGCCATTATGCAGGTGGTATGAACTTCCCGGCCAGGATTCACACCACTGTTGTGAATGCCAAAATAAAGGAGACAGTTTTCAGACTTACCGAGCTTATCAGGAATTACGCGGGAGATTTCTACTACTTCAAGGGTGATGGGGGAATTATACCCTACTCGATAGCCCTCAACAACCCTTCAGAGCTTTACAACTCCTCTCCAGCTGCTGTGGCGCTTGGTGCAGTTTATCTCACCGGTGAGAAGAATGCTCTGGTTGTGGATATTGGCGGCACCTCAACTGACTTTGTTGAGGTAATTGATGGAATGCCGAAAATAGTTGATGGAATAGAACTTGCAGGAAGGAAGACTTTGATAAGGTGCGTTGATTCGGTCAGCATTCCTTTTGGTGGAGACTCGGTTGTTGAGAATGGAAAGCTTGTTCCGGTCAGCTCAAAGCCTGCTGCGTTTGGAGGAGAAAAGTTCACGCTCACGGATGCACTTAATTGTGCAGGATATGAGATTGGAGATTACGGAAGATCAAGGAGATTTGAGTGTGATGTTGAGAGAGTGCTGGATCAATTTGTCTCGCTTGCAGCAACAACTGTAAAGGAAATTGGCTGTGATAAGGTTATTGGTACAGGCTACCTTGCCCCCTATCTTATTCCGGACATTGCAAAGGCTGCAGGGGTTGATTATATAATTCCCGACCACTACGCCTCTGCGAATGCCGTTGGTGTCGCGGTTTCGAGGGTTAGCATGACCCTTTACGTGCGCATTGACACCGAAAAGTGTATCGCAGCATACAACGGTCATGTGGAAAGTTGCCCGTTCAAGCCCGGCAGCCTGCCGGATGATGAACAGATACTGGAGGTTGCGAGAGAGAAGGTTTTGGAGATAGCAAAAAAGTTTGGAGCGGAAGAAGAGGAACTTGGCAGAGTTAAAACTGTTTACTTCAGCTCCTTCACTGTTGTCAGAGGAGGAATGAAGAGAGGTGTTATTGCAGACGTTATCGTTCAGATAGAACCGGGAATCAGGTATGGAGGATTATAAACCCTTTTTTGATGCTGTTGAGGAGCTGAAGGAGAGGTCAAAGGAAGGCTGGGTTGTGGTGGTGGAGGGTAAGAAGGATGTGAAATCTTTAAGAGCCATCGGGGTTAGCGGTGAGATTGTTGTTTTTACCGGCATCGCTTCAACAGTGGAAATTTTGAAGGATAGCGACGTTATCATTCTGACCGACTTTGACTCAAAGGGTATGGAGATAGAGAGGAAACTTGTGGAGGCTTTGAGAAGTTACGGAAAGGTTCCGGATGTGGAGATTAAGAGAAAAATTTTCATCAGCGTTAGAAAGGAGATTTCAAAAGTGGAAGAGATTTTTGCATTCTATGAAAAGGTCAGCACCCAACTCAGTACCCGGGTTCAAATGGGAGAATAGCAAAAACCTTTGCATCCTCCACCATGTTGTTTATCACGCAGTACTCATTTGCCTGATGAGCCACACCATCCGCAGTGCACCATGCAGCAGTTTCAATAAAACCGCTTTTCCTGAAAAAGGATGCACAGGTGTTGCCTCCAATTCCGAAAACTCCAGGTTTAAAACCTCTGAGTTCCTCAATAGCTCCACTCAATTTTTCGATTATTGTGGCGCTTTCAGGAGTTGGGGGAGAGGAAAATTTCTGCACAACTTCAATCTCTATCTTGCTGTTGTCTCTCATCTGGTGAAAGCTCCTGATGTCTTCTATGTAGTCAAGGACATCTTCAACGTCATAATCGGGAATAATTCTGCAATCCATGTAGCTGACATCCAGTCCCGGAATCGTGTTTATGTTGTCAACGTTCTTCTCCCTCTTTGTAGGCTCGAAAGTTGAATATGGTGGAACAAAGAGCTCGTTTCTGGCATTAAATTTCAAATGGAGCTTTTTGTCCAGATCAAGTATGAATTCCATTGCCCTCCTGCTTGCGTTCAAACCTGAAGGCATGCTTGCGTGACTCTGTTTGCCATGAACGATGAATTTCAGCCATAATATGCTTTTCTCTGCTATCTCTATCCCGTCTCCCTTAGGTGTTCCGATGTCCGGAATAACAAACATGTCTTCCTTGTTAAAAATTTTCTGCTTCAGAAGGTGTTTTATCCCGTAATTGCTCCCTGCCTCCTCATCTGAAACATAAACAAGGCCAAGAGTGTACTTTGGAGTAAGTCCACTCTCAACAATGGCTTTTGCTGCATACAGGGATGAGACTATACTCTGTCCGTTATCTTCAGCCCCCCTTCCAAAAATTTTCCCGTTCCTGACAACAGCCTTGAAGGGTGGCGTTTCCCAGAGCTTTTCATCACCCTCAGGGACAACGTCAAGGTGGGTAACAATCCAGATTGTTTTTTCAAGAACCCCCTTTACCTTTGCTACTATATTTGGCCTGAGACCATCGCTAACTCTGTCGTCCCTGACATCATACCTTTCAACAACATCAAAACCTTCGAGATGTTTCATCAGATACTCAGCCTTTTTGAACTCTCCATCTCCTCCAAACTCGGGGGCTATCGCTTTTATTTCAATAAGGTCGCAGAGTGTTTTTACCATCTCATCTCTGAATCCTTCAACCGCATCCAGTAATTTCATGTTTTCCCCTCTATTCTTTCTTTAACTTCGGAAATTAGTTTTTTTGCCTCCTCAACCACGAACTCATCTTTTGTGGATTTTACCAGCATTTCCAGTTCAGCCATCACGGGAAGGTAAATCCTGAGGTCTCCATT
>CAZZLE010000209.1:0-5326 GCA_964654595.1 uncultured archaeon
CTCGGAGCCAACACCGCATCTATGGGGATAATTGGCCCATTTATCGGATGGCTGGCTTACAGAGCTTTTAAGAATTTCAACCTTAAAGCTGCAATCTTTTTAGCAGCCATGCTCGCCGACCTCTTCACTTACATTGTGACATCACTCCAGCTTGCCTTGGCCTTTCCCGCGAGCGAAGGTATTCCGGGAGTTATGAAGTCTGCAGCAACATTCATGGGTGTTTTTGCAGTAACTCAGATTCCACTGTCGGTTTTGGAAGGGCTTGTGGCGGTAATGCTTATCTCATACCTCATTGAAGTCCGAAATGACGTTCTGGAGGTGATAAAAGCATGATTAGATTTTTAATCATATTTTTCATAATTATGTTTACCGCACAGGCTGAAGAATGGGCTGGTGTGGATGAACAGGTTGAGGAGATCATTTCAAATATAAATCCAAATTACGAACCATGGTTCTCTCCAGTCTGGGAACCACCAAGCGGTGAAGTTGAGAGTCTGCTGTTCAGCCTTCAGGCAGCAATCGGTGCCTCCCTGATTGGTTACTTCCTCGGATATTACAGAGGACTGAAACATGCACGAAACACTTGAAGCCATTCAGATGACATCCAGAAAACCTGTGGATGGAGACTTAAAGGTTTACCTCTCCATCTCATCTCTTTTTCTTGTCATGGTTCTTGGAAAGTTCCCTCAAATTATTGCGGTGATTATCTTCTCTGCTCTTTGCATTTACGCTGATAAAAGTGCTTATTTCAGAATAATTCGGATTCCTGCATTCTTTCTTCTGGCAGGAATGTTTGTGATTCTCTTTACAATTGATGGAAAAGTCATTGCAAGTTTCTGGATTTTCAGGATCACTGAGGAAGGTATAAACACAGCCTTCTCCGCCTTCCTGAGATCTGCTGCATCTCTTTCAGTACTTTCCTTTCTGATAATGACAACATCAATTCCTGAATTCATTCACGCAATCTCAAGGCTGAAAATCCCGAACTTCATTTTGGAGATGCTTATGCTTGTTTACAGAACCATACAGATTCTTTTCGATGAATTAACGAAGCTCGATACCTCAGCATCATCCCGCCTTGGCTACCTTGGATTCAGAAACATGATAAGAACTGCATCTCTACTTGCATTTTCCGCATTTATGAGGTCAATGCAGAGATCAGAGATCATGGAGGAAGCTCTGGAGTCGAGATGTTATCGCGGCTGTTATCCTTTGCCCTATACCAGAAATAAGGGTTTCGGAATTTCAGCCCTGATAATCGCAGCACTTTTTATGGCAGGGTGGTTGGGTTGATTCTTACGGAAAACCTCCGGTTCAGGTATGGTGAAAAAGAAATTCTGAAAGGTGTTGATTTTAAAGCTGAAAGGGGGGAGGTTACTGTTCTGATGGGGAAGAACGGTGCTGGAAAAACCACACTTTTGAAGCACTTCAACGGTCTGCTCAAACCCTGTGAAGGTTACGTTTCGGTTGATGGTGAAAGATTGAAATACGACAGAAAGAGTCTGCTCAGGGTGAGAAAAAAGGTATTTTATATTTTTCAGAATCCAGATGACCAGATTATCTCTCCAACCGTCTGGCAGGAAGTAGCTTTCGGCCCAAAAAATCTCGGTATTGATGGTGAGGAGCTTGAAAGGATTGTTAAAGCATCCCTTGAAGCTGTTGGTTTGAGTGGTTATGAGTCAAGACTTTGCAGCACTCTGAGTGGTGGGGAGAAGAGGAGATTAACCATAGCCTCAGCCCTTGCAATGAATCCCGGATACGTGATCATGGATGAACCTTCCGCCAACGTTGATGGTTGCGGTTTCGAGATGATTGTCAAGCTTGTAAAAATGTTGAGGGATGATGGCAGGGGGGTGGTGATTTCCACCCACGACCTTGATCTGGCCAAAGCTGTGGGGGACAAATTCTATTTTATGGAATCCGGAAAAATTGTTTGGGAGGGAGAAAGGCTGAGCTGGAGGATGGCAAGGATGCTTGGAATCAGAACTTTCTCTTTCGGAAAGATCGTGCTCTCCCCTTATCCGTATGGGGAATTTGACTTCGTTGCTGTTGTGGATAAAAAGGATGATGATGTCGTTGAAAAAGCAGTTTTGAGGGCAATTGAAGGAGACAGGGTTCTGCTGATTTGCAGTGATGGTTGCATTCAGGATCTGGCCAGGTTGATTGAAAGATATCCGGTGGAGGTTGAGGTGAGAGGGGTAGAAGATGGGGAAGTACACAAAAGCTGAGGTTATCGGAGTTGTTTTTTCAAAGCTAAAACCAGACAGGAACAAAATTTTTGCAGATATAGGGTGTGGAAGCGGTGGTGTCACAGAATTTTTCGCTCCGTATGTTGCCAAGGCTTATGCTGTTGATTCAAGCATTGAAGCTGTAAAGCAGGCTCAGGAAAGGTTGAGAAGGTTTGAGAATGTTTTGGTTATTTGTTCTGACGGAAAAGAGTTTCTTGAGACCAACGAAGTTGACCTTGTGTTTTTTGGCGGGACTAAGGGGATTGAAAGCATGCTTGAGGTTTGCAAAGCCGAGAGAGTTGTCGTTAATGCTGCAAGAATTGATGTAGCCCTGAAAGTTGCGGATAAGATGAGGGTGATGGGAATATTCGAGGAGATACTGATTGTGAATGTGGCAAAAAGTTACGAACTGGCTGGAGGTCTGGCTTTCAGACCTTTAAACCCGGTTTTTATTGTTTGCGGTCGGCGAGATCTTTAAAAACGTTCAGGGATTGCTAAAATTAAAATAAAAATATTAATAATTTTAACCTTCGGCTCTCTTCTTTTCGAGCTCTTCAATGTATTCCTTGGTTGAAACGTAGGTTGTTGAACCCGAAGACCAGTAGCCAGCTACACCCTCGTCGATCAGGTCCTGAACGATCTTCTTGACAACCTTCTTGTCCATTTTCAGTATTTTTGCAAGTTCGGGGATTTTCCAGGTTTTCTTACCGAGCTGTTCCAGAACTTTTTGCTTGTCCTCCTCAGTGTATTCCATTTTAGGTCACCTTAAAAAAATTGAAGTGTCTGTTTATAAGCTTACCACCTGAACTGGGTTGTTGTTCTGTATTCGCTGTAGAAGTAAGGTGTGATTCTGTAGTCGTCTATCAGATGCTGGGTGAACTCAAGTCCGGTAATTTCGAAGAATCTCTCCCAGCCGATCCTGTCGACCCACTCTATCAGTCTTTCGTGCTTTCTGGCATTTGCTGCCCATGCTTCGAGAATCTGCTTGACGTACTTAACAAGCGTCGGCCATCTGGGTGGCTCGTTTGGAACCCATGGAACAACAACCTTTGAAAGTTCAGGTACTCTCCTTGCATCTGAGATCTTTCCACCAACCATTATTGCGGCACCATCGTTTTCTGGGTCGAACAGAGGCATTCCCGGGCACATTGTATAGCAGTTTCCGCAGTACATGCACTTCTCGACATCAACTTTGATTGTCTTGTTCTTCATGTCCGGCTTGAGAGCTCCGGTCGGGCAGGCCGCCACAGTTGACGGAATCTCACACGTTCTCCTGATTGCATCATCATCCGGAATGGGTGGGGTTCTGTGAATTCCAACAATGGCAATGTCTGAGGCGTGAACCGCACCGCACATGTTTGCACAGCATGCAAGGCTGATTCTGCACATTGCCGGGAGCTTGTGTTCAACGAAGTACTCATACAGCTCATCCATCACAGCCTTGACAATACCGGATGCATCAATTGCCGGAGTGTGGCAGTGTATCCAGCCCTGGGTGTGAACGATGTTTGAAAGACCATATTCGCCCTTTACAGCATCCCATGTGCCACCGCATGGAAATCCGACCTTTTCCTCAACTTCCTTAATGAGTTCATCAATCTTGCTCTCATCGGTAACAAAGAACTCAACGTTGTTTCTGCTCGTCCACCTTAGATAGCCTTCTGAATATTTGTCCGCAATGTCGCAGAGCTCTTTTATTGTGTAAACGCTCAGAAGTCTCGGAGTTCCAAATCTTACGACATATATAACATCTCCGCTTTCAGCAACTCTCTTTATAACTCCCGGTCTCACCACTTCATGATACTTCCACTTTCCGTAGTTCTTTGCTATTACCGGATGAAGCATGTCTCTGAAGTATGGTGGACCAAAATCCGTCTTAATACCCTCATACGCCATTACCACAACCCCCTCTTCTTCAATTCTTCAGTAAATGCAGACGGTCTCAACTCCTCCTTCTCGAAGAACATGAACGGGTTGTTTCTCGGAGCCTTCACCATTCTGACATCAACATCTTTTCCAATTACCTTGAGGTACTCTTTCATTCCCTTTCTCCAAATCAGTTCCCCAACTCTCTCTCTGAACTTGCCCTCTTCGTCCCACCACTCAAGCGTTGCATCCAGTATCTCCTTTATCTCATCATATGGCTTCTCTACTTCGATGAATGGAATTGCAACCCAGCCAATGATTGCACCCTCAAGAACTGGCGCTTTCCCACCGATGAGGATTGTCGCACCTCTCTCATTTCCTGGCTTCAGTGCTTTCGGCATCTTGTTTATGCAGTGCATGCATCTGACGCAATCTTTGGCATCTATCTTCAGTTCTTTTCCATCCCAGCTTATAGCATTTGTAGGACAAAGCTTTACAACTTCGTTTTCTATGTCCATCCACTTCGCGTATTCTTTAACGGCTTCTTCATCTATCTGAATTTCATCCTTCCATGTGCCTATAATCGCGAAGTCCGCTCTCGCCTTTGATGCGACACAGTCGTTTGGACAGCCCGAGCACTTGATTTTGAACTTGTATGGATACATTGGTCTGTGAATCTCGTTTTGATAAGCCATCGTGAGTTCATAGCATAAATCAAGTGTGTCATAGCATGAATATTCGCACAGAGCTGGGCCCATGCAGGCAGAAGGAGTTCTAACAGCTGAACCGCTGCCACCGAGGTCGAATGGTGTCTCAAGTTTTCCGAGTGCTTCGAAACATGGCTGTAAATATTCGCTTCTAGTTCCAAGGAATATTATGTCTCCGGTCGAACCGTGCATGTTCGTAAGCCCACTACCCCATTTCTCCCAGACATCGCAAAGACCTCTGAGAGCCTTAGTGCTGTAGAACCAGCCGGATGGCTGATTTAAACGCATTGTGTGGAAGTGTTCAACTTCCGGAACCTGATCTCCAAGGTCCGAATACCTCCCTATAACTCCACCACCGTAACCAACAACAGAGACAATTCCACCGTGCTTCCAGTGAGTCTTTTTGTCCCTGTATGAAATTTCAAGCTGCTTTAGAAGGCCCTTTGCAGCTGTTGGCATTTTTATATCCTTACCTTCAGCGACAGCTTTTTCCATCATCTCTGCTGTCTTCTTGATTTCTTTTAC